>JBFJVP010000278.1:0-4520 GCA_041624075.1 Thermoplasmatota archaeon
ATGCCGCTTGGCAATGCGACGGATGGAAGCGATGTTGCGGCCGCCCTTGCCGATGGCCTTGCCCTTGTCCTTGGCCTCAACCTCAACAATGGCACGCGTCCAAACCTTGTCATCGCCCAAGCCCTGCGCCTCCGCCGCCGACTCCTGCGGCGCGCCCTCAATTTCGGGGCGAGGGATCGGTTTGGAGAACTCCATGCGGATCGACGCCACATCGAATGGCTTGAACAGATTGCGGACGAAGATCTGCTTGTCGTCGTCCCACTCAACGAACTTCACGTCCTTCTTGAGCAGCTCCCGCATCATGTGCAGGTTCCGCGCCTCCTTGCCCAATGCCTGGCCAAGGTGGCCCTTCTCCGTGATGAAGATGATGCGGTCGCCTTCGTCAACGGCGTCGCGAATGCGGGCCCTCAGGCGCTTCTCGGCCTCAGCAATGAGGCCCATGGACTCCATGGAGAGTTCAATGTCTGCCACGAGGATCACGCCTTGGCGAGGTTGAGGACATCTGATTCCCCGACCTCAAGAACGGCGAGGGCAGAGATGGCAAAAGGCTTACCGCACGCGGGGCCAAGATCGGTTCCCATGCCACTGTAATCATACACTGGGACCCCGCGACCGCTTGCGGCGGTGCGAATGTTGTCTCCATGGGGGGCGTTGTTTGCGAGGATGACCAGTTTGGCCTCCCCTCGCTCGACGGCCTTGTGGGTCTGATCTGCTCCGATCAGGACCCGGCCAGTAGCGATCACGGTTCTCAGGCTGCGTTGCACGTCCATTTTCAGGCCTCCTCGTTATCTTGTGTTTCAGTGGATTCTTCTTCGCTGCTCACGGGAGCAGCGTCCGGCTCGACGCCAAACGGCGCGTCATCGTCGGCAAACATTGGGTCATCCTCAGGATCCGGGATGGTGCTCACGGGCTCCGGCATGGTTTTCTTCAGCTCCAAGAGCTTCTTGGTGTCCATGGTAAGCCGGACGGCACCGGTGCCCAGGTTCACGGGCTGACCGACGATGATGTTCTCGGCCACGCCATTGAGCGGGTCGACCTCACCAATCATGCCCGCCTGGAGCAAGTGGTCAACGGTGATCTCGAAGGCAGCCCGCGCCAGAATCGAACTCTTCTGGCCCGAAACACCCTGGCGCCCGATTGCCTTGACCTCGCCATCGGCCGTCATCACGTCAGCCACCAGCATCAAGTGCCGGCGATCGACCTGCAAGCCCTGCCCGGCGAGGGTGTCGTGGGCTTCCCGCATGATCGCCGCTCGGGCGGCCTCAATACCAAGTTCTTCCTGAATTTGCAGGATATCATTGGTGCGAATCTTGCGGTGGTCGAGGCCCTCGATCTCCAACACTTCGCGCAGGTTGCTGCCCTCCGTGTAGATCACGTAATTGCGCTCTTCCCGACTGCCCTCGTTGCGCAAGACGATGCGCTTGATGCCATCGATGCCCTTGACCTTGATCTTCTTCAGGTCATCAACGGCCTTCTGCAAGTTACGGAAATTGGGCTCACCCAGGGTCACAAGAACATGGCCAGGCGTACCCTCGGGGGCACCCTCCTCTTCCACGTGCTTGGCCTGAATTCGGCGGACACGGTTGACTGCATCCAGAACCTCTTCCACCGTGATTTCCTTCTCATCAAGAATCTTCTGGCGAGGCTTCACCACGATTTCCAGGTTTGCCAAATCGCTCTCGATATCAGCGATCTGGCCCAAGGTCGTGGTTTCAATGCGGTTGGCGATGCGCGTCGCTTCATGCCGGTCGTCGGCAGCACCAGGCGCCAGGGGCAGCGTCATCGTCGGCGTGCTCGGCGTGCGCCGCGCATCCACGATCTCGATCAAGCGAGGCAAACCCAGCGTCACGTTAATCTCCGCCACACCGGCGAAGTGGAACGTCCGCATGGTCATCTGGGTACCGGGTTCACCGATCGATTGGGCGGCCACGATGCCAGCCGCTTCCGTTGGATCGATGCTACTGCGCCGGTACTCCTCCATCGCCAGATCAGCCGCCAAGGCCATCTGCTTCTCGGTGAACTTGCGCTCCACGGCCGCATCAACGATTCCGCGAATCACCTTCTGCGGCAACTTCATGCCACGCTCGACCAGGTAGGCCTTGAGCTTCTCATCCCGCTCCAGGAGATCCGCTTCACGCGTCTCCAGGCGCTCCTCGTAGGCCTCGAACGCGCGGGGATCTTCCACCGTCTTGCGGCGGCTGGCCCGGCGCGCCGCAGCTTCACGGCGGGCGCGGCCCAGCTTCAACAGGATTTCTTCGACTTCGTTGCCGGGGAAGCCGGCCTCCATGAAGTCCTTCTTGGTCGCCTGCTTCGCCTGCGTGACGGTGAAGCTTTCCGCCAGGCGCTCGGCCGTGTCCTTGTCAAAGCCGTAGGTGTTGATGTACGACTTGATGGTCTGTGCGGAGGCCATCAGTTCTTACCTCCCTTGGTGCGGCGCTCAACTTCGTTGAGCACGTAGTCCAGGTCGATGGGTTCGCCAGAGTGGCTGCGCGTGGGGTCCACGCCGTCCTCACCGTACACGAATTGGACCACTTGGCCTGTCGTGTTGCGGACGCTGCCGTCCTGCTCAACGCGCAGGCACTCCAGGGCGTTGATCAAACGGCGCTGCATGTAACCGGACCGGCTGGTACGAACCGCAGTGTCCACGAGACCTTCACGGCCACCCATGGAGTGGAAGAAGTACTCTGTCGGCGTCAGGCCGGACTTGTAAGAGTTAGCTACGAAGCCCTTGGCGTTGGCACGCAGGTCACCCCACTCGAAGTGAGGCAGGGTGCGCTTGTGGTAGCCCCGGTGAATGCGCTCGCCGCGCACCGCCTGTTGGCCAACCATGCCGGCCATCTGTGACAAGTTCAGCATGGAACCACGGGCACCACACCGCGCCATCAGCACAGCAGCGTTACCCATACCCACGTGGCCTGCCACGATTTCACCAGCAGCGTCACGGGCCTGACCCGTTTCCCGCATGATCTCCATTTCGAGGGTTTCTTCCAGGCTGCGACCGGGCAAGCCTTGCAACTCACCGGACTTGTAGTGCTCAACGAGCTCCTCGACGCGGGCACGGGTCTCCGTCACGCGCTTCTGGATCTCATCAATGGCATCCTGGGGAATGTCTTCATCGTCGATGGACGTCGAGAAGCCACGCAGGGTCAGGTAGCCGTTGCCCATCTTGGTGACCTTGTCCAGGAACTCCCGGGCCCGAGCGTTGCCGTAGCGCCGACTGATGTGGTCCAAGACAGTGCCCTTGAACGCAGCAATCGACTTCTCGTCAATGCCACCGCTGATCAAGCGACCATTCTCGATGATGACCAGATAGTCGTTCTCCGGCTTGACAGCCTCATCCTCGGGCATGCCCGGGGGCCACGCTGCAGACCTGTACTTCAGGTTGAGGTCCTCGGGCAGCAACGTGCTGAAGAGGTCCTTGCCGTACACGAACTTCCGGGTCTCGCCGCGGGCGTCCTTCTCCGCGTGAATCGGGGGCGCCTGGCCCTTGAAGCCCACGCGTGCAAGCACTTGAGTGGCGTCTTCGAGGGCGATCTTGGGGTTCTTCCACGTCATCAGGAAGTTGCCCGAGATGTGGTCGTGGATGGCACCAATGATGGGGCCACCGAAGCGAGGCGAACGGATGTTCTCCTGCACCTTCATGAGGATCTCCGCCTCGGCGCGGGCTTCCTCGCCCTGAATCACGTGGAGGTTCATCTCGTCGCCGTCGAAGTCCGCGTTGTACGGGGGACAGCAGGGCAGATTGAACCGGAAAGTCTTGCCGGGCATGACGCGCACCTTGTGGGCCATCATGCTCATACGGTGCAGCGTCGGCTGCCGGTTGAAGAGGACCACGTCGCCGTCGTCCAGTTGGCGCTCAATGATGGCGCCCACTTCGAGTCGCTTGGCCACTTCCTCCGCGTTCTTCTCCGTGACCTTCACACGCCGCCCGTCGGGGCGAATCACGTAGTTGACACCAGGGGAGTAGAGGCGGCCCTGCTCCGGCTCCGGGTCGGGGCCGCGCAGAATCAACTCCCGCGAGTAGGCGAAGTTGGCCGGAGTGACGCGCACAGGCGTCGTCAACTCGCGGGCGCACTGGATCGGCACGCCCACTTCGTTGATCGACAGGTTCGGGTCAGGACTGATTACCGTACGAGCCGAGAAGTTGACACGCTTGCCCGACAGGTTGGACCGGAACCGGCCTTCCTTGCCCTTCAGGCGCTGGCTAATCGTCTTGAGGGGACGACCGCTGCGGTGACGCGCCGGGGGAATGCCGGCCGTCTGGTTGTCAAAGTACGTGGTGATGTGGTACTGCAACAGTTCCCACAAGTCCTCCACGATGAGCTGGGGCGCACCGGCGTCACGGTTCTCCTGAAGGCGCTGGTTAATGCGGATCACGTCAACCAGCTTGTGGGTCAGGTCGTCCTCAGACCGCTCACCACTGTCGAGCGTGATGCTCGGGCGCATGGTTACCGGCGGCACCGGCAGGACGGTTAGAACCATCCACTCGGGGCGGCAGACTTCAGGGTTCAAGCCGAGCA
>JBFJVP010000279.1:0-4478 GCA_041624075.1 Thermoplasmatota archaeon
CAACGCGGATCACGGGCCATGGAGGAGTACCTGGAGTGGCTCGAGTCGATGCTGTCTGGCTTGCGCGGGGGAGCCTGACTACAACTGTCCGTACGCCGGAATGAGCGGCCCCAATTCCAGGGTCAACTCCCATTCCCGGCGGCACTTGCACTGCACCCGGGTCAGGCACTCGTCGAGCCACTTGGGGTCCTGGGTCGCCTTGAACTTCTTCAGGTACTTCCCCACGCGCTCGTCGCACTGGCCGCAGTTGTGGGCGCCGCGCTCCTGGCCGGCTGCAATCACGTCTGACTTGACGGTGGCGGGGTACTTGTCCGAGCCTGCGGCGGCAGCGCCGCGCGCGTACCCGTCCTTCAGTGCGTGGACGATGGTCCACAGCCAAGGCGCCCGGTACGAGCCCCGCTTGTAGAGCTCGTCCACGACGGTGCGGCCCTGAATGTTGGTCGGGTTCAGGCTGACCACGTTGGCGTGGGGCGCCGCCGCCGCGACCGTGTTGGCCGCGTCTGTCAAGGCATCCGATTCCTTCAGGAACGGCGGCTTGCACATCAGGTACGCCTTCACGGACACTTGGTGCTCCTTGCAGATGGCTGCCGCGCGGGGGAACGTGTCGAAATCGTGGCCCTTGTTGACCGAATCCCGAAGCACGCGCAGGTTGCTGGATTCGACGCCGATGCCGACCTCAAGCTGGGGCACGAAGCCCGCGATGTCGGTAAACGTGTCCTCCTGGATGAAGCCGGGCAGGCTCTCGAAAGCCACCTTCTTCACCGTGTCAGCGCCGCCAATCATCTCCATGATCCGCCGCTGGGCGCCGGGCATCACCTCGTGACGATCCACGAATGAGCCACTCGTGTAGATCTTCACCAGTTCTTCGCCCTTGTACTGCGCCCAGCCCTTCTCGAACTGCGCCACGAGCTGGTCCTCAGACACCTTCTGCCACGCCGACTCGTTGGCATAGCCACACATGGTGCAGCCGCCAGCCAGGGCCCACGTGCAGCCCCGCGTCTTGAGAATCACCACCAGCGCCTTGCACGGCCGGTCGCCCAGAACGTCCTCCTCGGACCAGCAGCGAATGTAATCCGTCAAATCGCCGGGGTCGCCCCGCATCGGGATGGTGCGCCGAATCTCACGAGCCTGCTCGTTAAGAGCCGGATTGACGACGGCGTAGTCGACGACGGACATGGGATAGGCCTTCGGTGGCGGTTCAGGTATATGGGGTTTGGGGGCCCAGGGCAAGCGGGCCCCGTGAGGGATTTCCAGCTTCCTGATACCTTGGGCGGGACCATCCGAAGTCATGCCCCGGCAAAGTTTGAAGGAGAAAAGCAAACGCACCCGGAAGTCGAACCGTGGCCCCCGGCCGGAGTCCATTGGTCCGGTCGAAAGACAAACCGGCGAAACCCCCGAGGAGGCCGCCGAGCGGCGCCAAGAGGAAAACCGGCAAGAGCAGGGCGAAGTCGTGGATGCCGCCGAGGATGCCGAGCAAGCCCGCGAGGATGCGGCCGCGGAAGCCGCAGATCGGGGCGATTAGGGTGCTAGCCGTTCACGCACGCGGCGTCGCTGCGCGCTGGAGTCGGCGCCAGGCTAGGAACGCGCGTCGGCGCGGTGCGAGGTTTCAGCGCTGGCTTTGGCTGGCACCGCTGGCTTCCGCTGTTCTCAGATGTAGTACGAAATTCCGCCGAGCGCCGGCCCTAGCAGGGTCTCGGGCCGCATGTTGGTGGGCGGGAGTTTGCTGAGGGTGAATTGCACGTCGCCGGCGTTGGTTGCGCCTTGGATGCCGACTTGGAAGTAGTACGTCGTGCCTGGGGTGGCGTAGAAGTCGGTGATGGCGCGGGTGCCGGCGGTTGGCTGGGTTTCGCAGGAGCGCAGAGCGTGTCGACCCCCGTCCTCGCCATACACGGCGACGACGGCCATGCCCGTGCCGCCTTGCTGGGTGCCGGTGACGCGGTGGAAGCCGGGCGCGGTGGGTTCCCACGTGTACCACAGGGTGCGGTGGATGCGGCAGGGCTGGTGTTCGCCGGCGGACACCGTGGCATGGATGGTCTTGGCCAGGATGTTGGCGTAGGGCTGGATGGCGATGGCGCGTTCCTGTTCGTCGTTGATGGGCGCTGCGCCGAGGTCGATGCTGAAGGGGCCCCACGCCCACTTGGAATGGTCGACGCGGAGCGAGTACGTGGTGCCCGCAGTGAGGCTGACGGTCGGCTCGTTGCCACAGTTGTCGATGGAGATCAGGTCCTCGAGAGCGGCGCCTTCGAAGACTTCCACTCCAGGGGCGTTTAACGGGGTGTTCTCCGTTGGCGTGAATTGGTACCACACGTCGACCGTTCCAGGGACGTGACAGGGACTGTTTCGGGTGACCGTGGCGCCGTACGTGGTGCCCGTGATCGTGGTTGGCAGCGTTGTGATGACGGTGGCGTCGGCGACCAAGTCGTTGGCGGGCGTTTCGAGCAACTCGAATGTGATGTCCAAGATGCCGGTGGGGTCGCCGGTGCGTGCGCCCGCCTGCACGTAGTAGGTTTCCCCGGGCTCGACGAGCCACGGCACGAGGGGTGGCGTGGGGTACGCGGGGTTGCTGCAGTGAAGGAATTCAAGGGACGCGAGGTCGGTGCCCTTGAACACCGCAAGCACGGTGTTGTATGCAGTTCCGTCAGCTTCGGCGACCATCGTGCCGGCCTCGGCGGTGGTGAGCTTGAACCACACGGTGGAGTGGACATAGGAGTCGTCACATGTGGTGTAGGGTCCGGTGAATTCACCGGTCTCCGTGGTGGCGCCTGTGGTGTCGATCGTGTAAGCAGCAGGCGCCGTCGTTACGGCGATCGCGCCGGCGAAATCGTCATTTGCCGGAGCCGCCGACACGGCAGGCATGAAGAACAATAGAGCAAATAAAAACGCCGGAATTTTCTGCATCAAAAACCTACTCTGGCGCGTGCCAATAAAGCCTTGGGTGGTTGGTGGCCGCGCTCGCAGGTTGTTTCCTGCTGGCACCGCAGCCTGCCAATTGACTGCGGCGCCGACGGGTTTCAGCCCCCAAAGAAGAAGAATGCTGGCAACCATCCAGTGGCCCATGCGCGCCTTGCTATTGCTGGCCGCCTTGCTCCTGGCTGGCTGCTCGGCCCCTGGCGACAGCCCGATTTCCGATCGCCACGGCGTTAACCAGCCCCTTCAGCCCGTGCAGGACCCCTACTATGATGTCGTTCCAAAGGACGAAATGATCCTCGCCCACAACATCGAATACTTTGTTGCCGGAGCCGTGGGCGATTCCGAGTTCGGCTTCCACTCCTTCGAAGAAGTCGAAGCAAAAATGATGAACTGGAACGCCACGTATCCAGATCTCGTCGAATTGCGCGTCGCAGGCAAGTCCCATCTTGGAAACCCCATCTACCACGTCATCGTTACGGATGAATCGGTCCCTGCCGACGGCAAGGTGGCAGCCATGTTCGAGGGCGGAATACATGGAAATGAATACGGAGGCTCGGAGATCCTTTTGTACACCGTGGATTTGTTGCTCGAAAACCATGCCAACAACGCAACGGTTCGCGCGATGCTGCGCCACATCGATATTCACGTAATTCCGGTAACGAATCCCGATGGTTACATGGCTGGCAAGCGCGCCAATCACATGGGAGTCAATTTGAACCGCAATTGGGACGTGGATTGGGGGAATCCGGCTGGAGCATCCAATCCCTTCATGGGCTTGGTGGCCAACACGACAGGCCAGCCCTTCGGGGGCATCATCGTTGTGGCCGAGAATTGCGGCGCCGAGCCGTTTTCCGAGCCGGAAACCCGCGCCGTCCGGGACGTGATGCTTTCCCTGGGAGATCGGGCGGCCTTCCACCTGGCCGGGCATGCACCAGCCCACTCGGTGTTGACCGTACCCGCCGCCGCAGATCCGCCGTTCGAGGTGCCCCCGGAGCACGTTGCTGTGCTGGATGAGGAATTGGAGTGGATTCGCCAGAACACCGAGTACGAGGCGGGCCGCGCGGGCTGGGGCGATTTCTCGGCGGGCATTCCCTACGCGGCCAGTGGCTCGTCCATGGATTGGTGGTATGCCGTGCTGGGCAAGCCCAGTTTTACCCTGGAGACGGAGTACTGGCCGGCGTCAGCCACTGCGGAGGACTACCCGCACCGGTTGGCGCAGGAGTATGAGGGCTTGCGGTTCTGGATGGATGCCACCTTGCCACTGACCATGCACTTGCTCAGCAATGCCCGTGAATTGGCCAATTGGGAGTCGCCGACCCAGGATGCCTTGCTTCCCGAGGGCTGGCAGAGCAAGCCCCTGCCTGCCCGCCCCGCGCCTGCAGCGCCCTACGTCCATTGACTGTCCCGTGACGAAAAGAAGTTGGGGGGCTGGGGGATGAGCCAGGTGAAAGGTGCCGGGTCTAGGCCGGTACTTCGGCGCCGTCCACGGTAGCCGTAACGGTCGCTTGTGCATCCGCGATCGTCGTCGCTAGCGTGACTTCCAAGTGGTTGGGGATGGCGCATTCTAC
>JBFJVP010000280.1:0-4437 GCA_041624075.1 Thermoplasmatota archaeon
CCACGCAGTTCCCCACGCAGTTCCCCACGCAGTTCCCCACGCAGTTCCCCACGCGGCACTGCACCCCCAGGAGGCAGTTGATGCCGTGGCATGATGCGGCAAAAACGGCCGCAGCACCAAATCCCATGATCCCAACCCGTTTACTGGAGTTCCATGACACTCAATCCATCCCATCTGCATACCCGAGTCGACCCGCGCGGCGTGCGCTTCGCCGGCGTCCTGAGCACCCTGGTGGCCGCCAGCGCAGCCGTCCTGTTACAGCCCTGGATCGCCCTGGTAGGCGCCGTGATCCTGCTGGCGGGGGCCTGGGGCGGCCAGCACCTCAACCTGTGGAGCTACATCTACAAGGCTGCGGTGCGCCCCGCGCTGGGCCCGCCGCCGTACCTGGAGCCGGAGACGCCAGCCCGCTTCGCGCAGTTGTTGGGCGGCTTGTTCCTGGCCTTCGCATCCGCGGCCTTCCTGGCCGGCGGCGTTGGCATCTTCGTGGGCGCCGCGCTGGCGGGAATCGTGGCCGTGCTGGCGTTCATCAACGCCGCCTTCGGGGTGTGCATTGGCTGCCGCATGTACGGCATTCTGCTCATGGACACCCGCGTGCCCCGATGGATCGGGATTCTGTGACTTCTACCATCCCAACTCCGGGGGTGGCGCCGTGACCGGCTTCAGGACCTCTCCCCTTGAAGCCCGGGTGGGCGCCACTCCCTTGCTGGACCTTTCCCATGTGCTCGACAAGCCCGGCGTCGAACTGTACGCAAAGGCGGAATGGCACAACCCCGGCGGGTCGGTGAAGGACCGCGCCGCGCTGCGCATCGTCCGCGACGCCATCGCCCGCGGCGACCTGCGCCCAGGAGTCAGCCTGTTGGATGCTACCAGTGGAAACACCGGCATCGCGTACGCGTGGATCGGTGCCGCCAAGGGGTTTCCCGTGACGCTGACCATGAGCGAGGGGGCAAGCCCGGCCCGCAAACGCATCCTGCAGGCGTACGGCGCCAAACTGATCTACACGGACCCCGCCGAGACCACTGATGGCGCCATCCGCCGAGCCCGTGAATTGGTCGCCGAGGACCCCGGCGCGTTCTACTACGCCGACCAGTACAACAACCCCAGCAACCTGGCGGCGCACCGCGAAGGCACCGGACCCGAGATCTGGCAACAAACCGACGGCCGCGTGACCCATTTCCTGGCGGGCCTGGGAACCAGTGGTACGCTGATGGGGACCGGCGCGTTTCTGCGCGAAGCCAACCCGGGCGTCCACTTGGTGGGCTTGCAGCCCGACGCTCCATTCCACGGCCTCGAGGGCTTGAAGCACATGGACACCGCCATCGTTCCAGGAATCTACCAGCCCGCAACGGTTGACCAACAGGTGACCGTCCCCACAGAGGAGGCGTACTCCCAGTGCCGGGAACTGGCTCGCCTGTCAGGCCTGCTGGTGGGCATCAGCGGCGGCGCCGCCGTGGCCGCAGCCAAGCGGCTGGCCCAGGATCTGGATCGCGGCGTCATCGTGACCGTCCTGCCCGACAGTGGTGAACGGTACCTCTCGGAGCCGTTCTGGAGCCAAACCCCGACGCCTCGCCCCGCAAGACCTCTTCATAAACTAGCAACAGGCAACTGAACATGACACACCCAGCAGCAGTCCAGGGCAACTGGACCGACCAACACCTCTCCGTTGACGACCGCGGCCGGTACAGCCGACACCTCCTCATTCCCGAGGTGGGCCTTGAAGGTCAGAAGAAGCTCAGGGCCAGCCGGGTCCTGATCGTCGGCACGGGCGGCCTGGGCAGCCCCGCCGCCCTCTACCTGGCCGCCGCCGGCGTGGGCACCATTGGCCTGGTGGACGCCGACGTGATCGACACCAGCAACCTGCAACGGCAGGTCCTGTACGGTTCGAGCCAGATCGGCCAGAGCAAGCTGGAGATGGCCAAGAAGCGCCTCCAGGACCTCAATCCCGGCGTCAACGTGGTCCTCCATGAAACGTGGTTGTCGTCCGAGAATGCACTCGACATCGTCAAGGACTACGATGTGGTGCTGGACGGGACCGACAACTTCCCCACCCGGTACCTGGTCAACGACGCCTGCGTCTTGGCCGGCGTGCCCAATGTGTACGGCAGCATCTTCCGCTTCGAAGGCCAAGTGAGCGTCTTCTGGGCCGACCAGGGGCCCTGCTACCGGTGCCTGTACGCCACGCCGCCGCCTCCGGGCCTGGTGCCCAGTTGCGCGGAAGGAGGAGTCTTGGGTGTCCTGCCAGGCGTCGTGGGAACCCTCCAGGCGACGGAGGCCATCAAGGTCCTACTGGGCATCGGCACGCCCCTGATCGGCCGGCTCCTGCTCTACGACGCGCTGCACATGGACTTGGAGCAGGTGAAACTGCGCAAGAACCCCAACTGTGTGCTGTGCGGCCCCAACCCCACGGTCACCCAGTTGATCGATTACCAGGAATTCTGCGGCGTGCCCGGCTCCCAACCGGAGGCCGTCGATGTCCCCGAAATCACGGCGGCCGAACTCAACGTCCAATTGCAGGCCCACGAACCGCCGCTGGTGCTTGACGTGCGCGAACCCAACGAGGCGGCCATCTGCGGCATCAGTGGAGCGCCCCTCATTCCGCTCGGTGAGTTGGGTCAACGCTACGTTGAGTTGCCAACAGAGCGCCCCATCGTCGCGTACTGCAAAAGCGGTGCCCGCAGCGCCCAAGCCACCAAGTTCCTGCGCAGCCACGGCATTGAAGCAGTCAACCTGCACGGCGGCATCCTGGCGTGGATCGACGAAGTGGACCCCGACCAGGCGCGGTATTAGCTAATCCGGTGCCGCCGGACAGCCGTTATCCCGCTCCGGCTGATCGCGTCGCGAGGCCTATGATGCGCACTGCAATCCTTGCAAGTCTACTCCTGACTACGTTCGCTGGCGTCGGGGCCCCGGCGACCGCCGAGCACGGCGACACGGGCACCTGCACGCCCTGGATTCCTCCCTACACGGCTGACGCGGGCGTGCGCTACTGCGTGACCCCCGACGACCCCGACTGCCTCATCTGGCGCGAGCAGATCTACATCTGGGGCACGCAACACGAGTGCTACATGGAACAGCCGTAACCAGCCGCTACGCTACACCGGCCTCCACAACAGGAGGCCCAGGACCACGAGCCCAACAATGGTTGCCACCAGCGAAGGGCCCAACAGGGGCCTGAGAAGCGGCCTGTGAACCGCCTGGGCGACGGCCGGCTTGATCATCAAGCTCAGCATCGCAGACAGGACCGAAACCTGCGCAGCCACCGCCACGTCCACTTGGCCCTGGGACGCCAGCAATCCCATGGAAGCAAACACAGCGCCCGTCGAGACCAGCCCGCCGAAGGCTGTGAGGTAAATGGCCCGGGGTCCCAAGCCCGGGATCGCCTGAAGCAACGCCGCCGCGATGGAGACCAGCAGGAACAGCAACCCAAAACGGAGCGCTGGCCGGAGCGCAAACGGCGACCGAACCCTCAGCGCCGGCACGTCCGCTGCTTCGCCGGCGTCCTCCTCTGGGGCGCGACGCCACAAGTCACCCTGCCTGCCGGCCCACACGAGCAGAATGAGGCCCATGACTGCAAGCGGACCCACCACTGCCTTGGCCAGTTCCAGGCTCGGGTCGGCAATGATGGCAATGGACAGGTTGCGGGCGAACATCATGGCGCTGGCCAACAGGATGGCACGAGCAGCCAGGCTTGCCAGGCTGTTCTGGTCACGTGCGACGGCGGCCAGGGAGCCCGTGGCGGCTGTGCTGCTGACCAGGCCCGACAGCAACCCCGACGCCAGGAGGCCCCGCCTGGCCCCGAATTGCCGCATGGCGATGAAGCTGACAAACGACAGAACGCTCACGAGCACGATGATCAGCAGGACCCGCTGCGGGGCCACGGCGCCCAGTGGATCGATGGGTTCACGAGGCGCCAGGGGCAACAGGATGAAGGCGAGCACGACGAACGTGAGCGCTTCGCTGAGCTCCCGGGCCGTCATCACCTCGGCCAAGTTGTGCAACCGGTGGCGCGTCATCAACAGGGCAGTCGTCGCCACCGCAACCACCACTGCCTCCACTTGGAGGCCCAGCCCCACCATGACGCCCACCACATGGGTGACGAACAGGGCGGCCGCCGTGGTCAGTCCGGTGCCGCCGTCGCGCATGCGCGCCTGGATCAGCATCAACGAGAAGCCGCCAAACACGCCGACGCCGATGGGCATCAGGTACGGGGAACCCACCGCCTCGCCCACGACCGTCAACAGTACGCCCGCCAAGGCAACCAGGGGCATGGTGCGCACGCCCGCCACCACGTCCCGCTCCGCGCGGTGGCGTTCCCGTTCCAGGCCAACCAAGCCGCCAAGGCCCAGCGCAAGCGCGAAGCGCGCCACCAGGTCCCAGTCGACGGCATCAGGAAAGGCCACGGGGCATTCTGCGCGTATTTTGCGTAAAACCGTTTGC
>JBFJVP010000281.1:0-4405 GCA_041624075.1 Thermoplasmatota archaeon
ACCGCTTTGTTGGCCCCAAGCGCGCCTCCGTGGGCAAGGTAACCAACTATGAATGCGGCGAGCAGGCCACTCCTGGCGCCCGCGGACCCATTGACGTTCAGTACTACATGTATGTCCTGACGTTCCTTGTTTTTGACGTGGAGGCGATGTTCCTCATACCCTTCGCGCTTCGCTTCAAGGAACTCGGCGCCGGCCCGATCTTCGCTGTAGCGGTGTTCGTGAGCCTGATCCTGATCGGCTATGTGTACGAATTGCGCAAGAAGCTCCTCACCTGGAGGACGTTGGCATGAGTGAGGACGCAGCATTGGAGAAGGAAGTCCAGCCCACGCAGGAGTCAGGTGCCTCGGACGAATTGCCCAGCTTCGACCCTGTGGCGGACGAACAATCGCCCCGCATCCCCATCGTGGTGGAAGAGCAACAGGAGGGCCTCATCCTAACGGTCGCCTCCAAGCTGGTCAACTGGGGCCGCAGCAATTCGCTCTGGCCCTTCACGTTCGGCCTGGCGTGCTGTGCCATCGAAATGATCACGGCCCAGAGCAGCCACTTCGACATGAGTCGCTTTGGATCGGAAGTGAGCCGGGCCAGTCCCCGCCAATGCGACTTGATGATCGTGCCGGGCACGGTCACCAAGAAGATGGCGCCCCGCATCAAGATCCTGTACGACCAGATGGCGGACCCCAAGTACGTCATCGCCATGGGTGCGTGCGCCACCAATGGCGGCCCGTACCAGAATTCGTACTTCGTCGTCAAGGGCGTTGACAAGATCATCCCCGTTGACGTCTACATTCCCGGCTGCCCGCCGCGGCCGGAGGCGCTGCTGGACGGCTTGCAGAAGCTGCAGCAGAAGATCCGCGACCAGAACGACACCCTGGAGTTGGGCTTTTGAGCGACGACGCAGCGGCCACCGGGCCGGTTCCCGAGGGCGACCACGCCGTATTGGCCGAGGAATTCCCCGACGAAGTTGTAGGCTACGAAACCACTGCCGACGGTCATGGCATCACGCTGGTGGCGCCCGACGCCCTGTTTGTGGTGGCGCGGCGGCTCAAGCAGATGGGCTACCCGCTTCTTAGCTGCCTGTCTGCCTACGACGGCGGCGACAACGTGGGCGTGTTCTATGCCTTCGTGAAGCTCGCCCAGTCCCCCGCCGAGTGGGGCGAGGTGCGCTTGCGCGTCAGCATGCCCCGCAAGGATTCCGATGGAAACCCCGTGGACACGGTCACCCAGAGCCTGGTGGACCTGTTCCCTGCAGCCGGCTGGCATGAGCGGGAAATGTGGGACCTGTACGGCGTGCATTTCCACGGCAACCCCGACCTGCGCCGCATCTTCCTGCCCGAGGGCTGGACCGGCCACCCCGGCTTGAAGGACTACAAGGAGCCCGAGCAGTTCGTGGCTCTCAAGGATGGAGAGGATATCGTGCTCAAGAACAACGAGGAGGGATCCTGGTGAACAGCGCCGACGCTGCAATGCTTGGCATTCCCTCCACCTACGACCAGGATCCGGTCCTCCGTCCCATTCCCGGCGAGAACCGCCACCTCATGGAGCTCAACATGGGGCCCCAGCACCCGTCCACCCACGGCGTGCTGCGCTTGAAGCTCAAGCTTGACGGCGAGATCGTCGTTGACGTTGAGCCGGTGATTGGTTACCTGCACCGCGGCAGCGAGAAGCTGGCGGAAGGGATGCAGTGGGTCAAGTTCATTCCCCTCACGGACCGCATGGACTACATCAGTGCCATGCACAACAACCACGGCTACGTGTTGGCGGTGGAGGAGCTGCTGGGCGGCCCGGACGAGCAAGTGGTATCGGAACGCGCGGAGTACATCCGCGTGTTTGCCCTAGAGATGGGGCGCCTGGTGAACCACCTGTTCTGGATGGGGACGTTCTTCTTGGACCTTGGCGCGATCACGCCGCTCTTCTACGCCCTGCGCGAACGCGAGCACTTGCTCGGGTTCACCGAGGAGTTGTGCGGCGCCCGCCTGACGTTCAACTACTTCCGCTTCGGCGGCGTCAAGTACGATCTTCCCGACGACCCCACCTACCTGCCCCGGGTCAAGGAGTTCCTGGCTACTATGCCGGGCCAGATCGCCAAGTACGAGCGCTTGCTGAAGAAGAACGACATCATCGTTGGGCGCCTCAAGGGCACCGGGCCATTGACACGGCAGGAAGCGCTGGACTGGGGCGTCACCGGCCCCATGCTGCGCGCTACCGGTGTGGCGCACGACCTGCGCAAGATCGCTCCGTACTCGGTGTACGACAAGCTCAACTTCAACGTCCCCACGACGACCCAGAGTGACTGCTACGGGCGCCTGCAACTGCGCTGGGCCGAGATGCTTCAGTCCTTGAAGATCCTGGATCAAGTCATCGCCAAGCTGGAGGGAGGCAACCTGGATGGGTTGCACCTCAACCCCAACTGGGCTGGCGGCAAGGTTCTGCGTGTCAAGGCCAAGGGCGAAGCGTACGCTCGCATCGAGCACCCCAAGGGCGAGTACGGCTGCCACGTCATCGGCGACGGAAAGATGCAGCCGAGCCGCGTCCATGTCCGGGCGCCGAGTTTCGCGAACCTGCAGGTACTGCCCATCATGGCTCGCAACCAGAAGATCGCGGATCTGATCGCGACCTTGGGTTCGATTGATATTGTCCTGGGGGACGTGGACCGCTAGGAGGTGCATCATGGGAGTTCTTACTGATCAAATCCTCAATCTGCTACGGCAGGCCGGCTGGAGCAGCGCCCCCGAGTGGGTTGCCCTCATCATTGCGTCCGTGCTCGGCTCGGTTGCAGTCTTTACAGCGGTGTTTGCCACCGGCGGCTTGTTCACCTTCGCGTTCCGGCGCATCTTTGCCCGCATGGGCCAACGCCAGGGCCCCAACCGCGTCGGCCCTCAGGGCATCATGCAGTTCCTGGCCGACGGCTTGAAGCTGATCGGCAAGGAGGATGTTCGCCCGGCGCGGGCGGATTCCTTCACGTGGCGCAGCGCGGTCTACGTGGCTGCCGTGCCCATTGCCCTTGCCTGGGCGCCGTTGCCCTGGAGCGACACCATCTACTTCACGAACATCGGCACCGGCATCCTGTTCATCTTGGCCGTCAGCGCCATTAGCCCCCTTGGGGAGATCATGGCAGGTTGGGGCAGCAACAACAAGTACAGCTTGTACGGTGGCGTGCGCGCTGCCGCCCTGGATGTTTCCTACGAGATTCCCCTGATGTTCTCGGTGGCCAGCGTGCTGCTGATCACGGGCAGCCTGTCCACCCAGGACATCGTCACGTCGCAGGAAGGTCTCTGGTTCATCATTCCCCAGATTCTTGGCTTCGGCATCTTCTTCGTTGGTGCCCTTGCCAAGGCGGGCCTGGTGCCCACGGACCTGGCCGAGTCCGAATCCGAACTGGTTGCGGGCTTTACCACGGAGTACTCCGGCATGCGCTTCGGCACCTTCTTCGTCGTTCTCTTCAGCAACGTGTTCTTCATCAGTGCCCTGATGACGATGCTGTTTTTGGGCGGCTGGCAGCCGCTCTTCGGGATGAGCTTCATCCCGCCGTTCTTCTGGTTCTTGGGCAAGAGTCTGCTCATGAGCTTCGTGGTCTTCTGGGTGTGGTCGACGCTGCCTCGCGTGCGGGTTGACCAGTACCTGTCCATGGCGTGGAAGGTGATGCTCCCCTTGAGCATCCTCAACTTCGTCATCACAGCCGTCCTCGTTAAGCTGGAGGTGTTGGGTTGAAAGTTCCTGTCGTTCCCATCCTTCAGGGAATGGGGGTCACACTGGGCCACTTTTTCAAGAAGCCCGTGACGATCCAGTACCCTGAGGAGAAGAAGCCCGTGGCGGACCGTTTCCGTGGCCGCATCTACCTCAAGCTGGAGACGTGCATTGGTTGCACGCTTTGCTCGCAGGCGTGCCCCAATGGGTCCTGCTACATGGTGGACTACGACCCCGGCTTCGACACGCCGCAGAACAAGCGCCAAAAGTTCCCTGCGGTAGAGATCAGCAAGTGCATGTACTGCAGCCTCTGCGAGGAAGTTTGCCCCACCGATTCGATTCGCATGGGTAAGGAGTTCGAGACCGCCGCGTACGTGCGCGACTTCGACTACAAACCTGACCGCCTCAGCCAGAATGAAGCCGCCCTTGGCAGGGGGCCCTACAAATGAGCACTGGTGAAATGGTCGCCTTCGGCGTGATCGGGAGCATGATCCTGGCCTCCGGCATCGCCGCAGTGGCCGTGCGCCGCGTCTTCCACAGTGCCTTGGCCCTCGGAGCTGCGCTGATTGCCATCGCGGCGCTGTACATCTCCATGGACGCCCCGATCATCGGGGTCGTCCAGATTCTCGTGTACGTCGGCGGCATCCTGACGCTGCTGCTCTTCGCCGTGATGTTCGTTGCTGGCGACGAGGCCGACGAAGAGGAGGTCACCAATGTCTAA
>JBFJVP010000282.1:0-4383 GCA_041624075.1 Thermoplasmatota archaeon
CGCGGTGCCCAGCTTCGCCTTCGGTGCCATGGAGAACCCCGGCCTCGTGGTCTTCCGGCCCAGCCTCCTCCTGATGGATCCTGCCACGGCCAGTTGGCGCGACCAGAAGCACGTCGACTTGGTGGTGGCCCACGAGTTTGCCCACATGTGGTTTGGCAACCTGGTCACCATGGCGTGGTGGGACGACTTGTGGCTCAACGAGGCGTTTGCCGAATGGATCGCCCACAAGGCCGTCGATGAACTGGAGCCCAGCGAGGAGGTCTGGATGGAGTTCGAGGGCCGCACCAGTGGCGCCCTGGCCACCGACGCGCTCACCTCCACCCACGCCATCTACTTCCCCGTCAAGACCCCCGACGAGGCCGGCGAATTGTTCGACGCCGTCACGTACGGCAAGGGCAGCGCCGTCATGCGGATGTTGGAAGCCTTCCTTGGCCCCGACTCGTTCCGGGAAGGGCTGCGCAGCTACATGCAGGCGTTTGCCGAGTCCAACGCCCAGGGCAAGGACCTGTGGCAGCACCTTGCAGACCGCAGCGATCAGCCCGTTGCCGACATCATGTCGACCTGGATCGAGCAACCGGGCCACCCGTTCGTCAAGGTCGCCTTGACCGGCAACGACTCCGGCACCGTGCGCCTCGAGGTTGCCCAGCGCCGCGCCCGATCGTCCCCCCAGGCCCCGACCGGCGAGCAGCAATGGTGCGTGCCCCTGGTGCTGCGCTACGCGGATGGTGACGGCGTCCATGAAGCCCGGCACTTGCTGCGCGAATCCACGGGAATCATCGAGCTGGGCGTCCAGGGCCACTTGAAGTGGCTGCACGCCAACGCGCACGGCGTCGGCTTCTACCGCACCGACCCCGACCCGGAACTGGTGGACAAGTTGGCGGACGCCTGGGGCGAACTCAGCCCGCCGGAACAGCTTGGGCTCCTGCGCGACCAGTGGCTGCTGGTGCGCTGCGGCGAACGACCCATCGACGGCTTGCTCACCCTGATCTCCCGCGTCCTTCGCGCCGACGACCATTACGCGGTGGTCGATCATGCCAGTGCCCTGCTGCGCGACCTGGAGCGCATGCTGGAGTGGAGCGGCGACCAAGCGGCCCTGGATGGACTCCGGGCATGGGTTGCGCGCCGCTACCAGCCAGCCCTGGCGGCCCTAGGGCCGGAGCCGGCCGACGGCGAGGACGAACCCACTCGCGAGCGCCGCGCGTCGTTGCTTCGCCTGGCCGGCAGCATCGGCCAGCACCCTGAAGCGGTGGCCATGGCCCGCGAACTGGCTGCCGCAGAGCGGGGGGACGCCACGGCCGTCGAGCCTGCGGTGGGCAGCCAGGCCGTTGCGACGGCTGCAGCCCTGGGAGATACCCAGCACTACGCAATCCACTTGCAGACCTACAAGGCCCGCCGGGATGGCGCCGCTTCTCCCCAGGAAGTGGAGCGCTACCTGTACACCCTGGCCAGCTTCCGCGACCCGGCCATCGTTGACCAAGTCCTAGAATTGCTTGGGGGCGAGGATGTGCCGGCCCAAGGCGTCGGACCAATTCTTGGCCGCATGCTGGGCGAACCCCACGCCCAAGACGCCGCCTGGGCCTACATGAAGCAGCACTGGGATCACTTGCACGACAGCCTCGGTGAGGCATGGGTCAACATCCTCGTGGAAGCCACCGGCGGCCTGCACCCACGACACCTGGACGACGTAGTCAGCTTCCTGACCCAGCAGTTGAAGGGAACGGCACAGCAGAGCTTCGGCCGCGCCCGCGAACGCCTGGAAGAACGCGCGGAACTGTTGGAACGGGTCCTGCCCGACCTGCGGGCGTGGGCGGCGGGCGCCTGAGGCCTAGATGAAGCGACCTGCAAGAGCCCCCGCGCCGTAGCCCGTCAAGGCAGCAAGGGCTCCGACGAGGGTCATTTCGGCCCCGGCGGCCAGGGGTGTTCGCGTGGCGAGGAAGCGGGCGCGGGCGGCTCCGGTTGCAAACAGGACCACCGCGCCGAGGCCGGCTGCAACGGCCAGCGTCGTGCCGGCCGATGCGGGCAACAGGAAGGCGCCGAGTGGAACGGCGCCCGCCAGCGCGAAGGCGACGAACGTGGCCAGGCCGTGGCGCAGTGGCTGCTCCCGGGCGACATCGGCGCCCCGCTGTTCCAGTTCCGACTTGAGGCCCAGGTAGTTGCTGGCCCCCATGGAGAGGCCGTCTGCTGCCAGGTTGGCCAGGCCAAGGATGATGGCCACCCGGGTGCCCAGGGAGGCCCCCGTCGCGCCGGCGATGACGGCCAGCGTGGTGATGACGCCGTCGAGGGCACCGTACACGATGTCTCGAAGATAGTGGCCGACGCCGGCGTCGGGTCGTCCAGTCGGCCGGCTCCGCGTCAATGCATCGTCCAGCCGCCGTCGACGGCGAGAGCCTGCCCCGTCACGAAGGCCGACTGGTCCGACAGCAGCCAGACCACGGCGTTGGCGATCTCGTCGGCCTGCCCGAGCCGACCCAATGGATGCATCGCCGCCAGCGCCGCCTTGGCCTTGGGATCATTCTGGTGGTAGCGCTCCAGCATGGGCGTCTCGATGGCACCCGGACAAACCGCGTTGACCCGGATCTTGTGTGGCGCCCCCTCCAGGGCCGCCGTGCGGGTGAGGCCGATGAGTCCGTGCTTGCTGGCCACGTACGGGCCTGCATTGGCCAGGCCGACCAGCCCCGCCACCGAAGCGCAGTTGGCGATGGCGCCGCCCCTGGCGCGCATGAGCCGCAGCTCGTGCTTGAGGCACAGCCACGCGCCGCGGAGGTTCACGTCGAGGACGCGATTCCAGTTGTCCATGCTGCCCTCCTCCAGGGGGCCCTGCTGCCCCTCGATGCCCGCATTGTTGAAGGCCACATCCAGTCGGCCCCAGCGCTCCTCGATGGCCTCAAAGAGGGCGGCGACGGAGGCGGGATCGGACACGTCGGTTTGGTGGAAGAAACCGGTCTCGTCGCCCTGCTGGATCGCATCCACGGTTTCTTCGCCGCCCCGCTCGTCCACATCGGCGACCGCCACGCGCGCACCCGCAGCCGCAAGTGCAAACGCCGCGGCCCGCCCGATTCCCGAAGCGGCGCCCGTCACGAGGGCCGTGCGCCCCGCCAGAGGATGGTGCATGGCCGGTTTCTTGGCGCTCAGCCGTTATAGAACCGGGGCTTCGGGCCGGGTGGTGCCGCGTCGGCGCAGGAAGAGCAGCACCTGCCCCACGGCGACGGGCACGAGGCTGGCCACCAGGATCAGCAGCCAGGCGCGGGGCCCGGGGGGTGCGAGGCTCAGCGCAGCCGCCACTGGACGGATGTAGACCGCGGCCAGAACCAGGACGGTGCTGATGGCGAGCGCCGCCCAGATGTAGCCGTTGCGCACGACGTCGTTGCGCAACAGCGGCGCCTCCGGGTCACGCAGGTCGAAGACGTGCCACAACTGGGCGAAGGCGAGCGTGAGGAACGACACCGTGACGGCGCCTACGGGGTCGAGGTCCAGCCAGGTGTGGGCCAGGGCGAAGGCGGCCAGGGTGGCTGCGGCCAAGAGGGCGCCGAAGGCGACGATGCCAAGCCAGAGCCGGCCCGTCAGGAACCCCTCCGAGGTGGGTCGGGGGGGACGCCGCATGGCGGCCGGGTCGCCCCGGCCGAAGCCAAGGGCCAGAGCGGGGAACACGTCGGTGACAAGGTTGAGGTAGAGGATCTGGAGCGGCAGCAGCGGGAGGGCCGAGCCCGCCAGCGATGCCAGGCCGACGACGGCGACCTCGCCGACGTTGCAGGAGAGCAGGTAGTAGGCGAAGCGGCGGATGTTGGTGAAGATGGCGCGTCCCTGGCGCACCGCCTCAACGATGCTGGAGAACGCGTCGTCGCGCAACACCACGTCCGACGCCTCGCGGGCCACCTGGGTGCCGCGCTTGCCCATGGCAACGCCGATGTCGGCCTTCTTGAGTGCCGGCGCGTCGTTGACGCCGTCGCCCGTCATCGCAACCACGTCGCCGGCCTCCTGGTGCAGGGCGATGATGTCCAGTTTCTGCTCGGGGCTCACCCGGCAGAACAGGGACGCTGCCCGCAGCGCGTCGCGGGTCGATTCGTCCAGTTCGTCGATGTCGCCCAACTGGTCGCCCGTGAACGCGGGCGCGGTCCCGTCCCTCACGAGTCCGACCGCCATCGCCACGGCCCGGGCCGTGCCCACCTGGTCGCCGGTGACCATGACCACCTGGATGCCCGCCTCGTGGCAGGCTTCGATGGCGGCCCGCACGTCGGAGCGGGGAGGGTCGAGCAAGCCCACCAGGCCCACCAGGGTCAGGGATGGCTCGCCAGCTGACCCGGCCTGCGCGTGGCCATCGCCGACGGCCAGCACCCGCAGGCCCGCGGCGGCCATCTCCTCGTTCCGGCCCGCCCACCGCGCCCG
>JBFJVP010000283.1:0-4381 GCA_041624075.1 Thermoplasmatota archaeon
GAACTGTGGAGCGACGCCAAGTTCATTCACGTCGTTCGAGACGGCCGACCCGTAGCCAATAGCCTCATGGGCGTCGATTGGTGGTGGGGTTGGCGCGGGCCCGAGAATTGGCGCTGGGGGCCGTTGCCCGCGGATCAGGCGAAGCTATGGAAGAAGCATGACCAGAGCTTCGTGGCACTGGCAGGCATCCAGTGGAACATCCTCATGGAATCCACCGTCAGGGCTCTCAAATTGCTGCCCCGTGAGCGCGTGCTGGAAGTGAAATACGAGACCCTGTGCGACGACCCGGTCGCCATGTTTGACCAAGTGCTGCCGTTTTGCGACCTCCCTGCGGACGGCGGATTCACCAAGAGTCTGGTGGACGCGGAGATCAAGCCAGCCAACGACAAGTGGCGGCGCAGCCTGACGGACGCCCAGCAGGCCATCCTCGACGATGTCACGGCGAAGTGGCGCGACCACTTCGGCTACCCCTAGGCCGACCGCGCAGCCGGGGAGAGTTGGAAGAGCAAGGGGCCACCAGCGAGTCAAGCGGCCCAGGGCTCAGGTACAAAGGAGCGTGCTGGACCCGGCGAGCTTCGCCGGAGCTTGCAAGGCGCCCGCCCTGCGAGCCTATCGGTCCCGCTAGCGGTGTTCCTGGCTGGCCCCGATGCTGATTTCGGTGTGGGGCTGCAAGGCGAGAACGCGCACGTGGTTCGGTGCGTTTTCAGCCTCGATCTTGGCCACCAGGTCTTCGATGTCTTGAGTGTACAGGCACTCGGGACATCCTAGTGCCGGCTCCTCTTTTGGCTGGTTGGGCGTCACCTTGTACTCGAGATCTAGCCCGGTTCCACAATCACTGCACGTCAAGCTGCTCGTGATGGACTTGATCATGCCTCGTAATGGCTGCCGGAGCTACTAGAGCCTGCCTCGTGGCCCTGCCACGGGACTGTCCCGCGGCAGGGCGTTGGCGTTGCCCCGAAACCCAATCCACATGGGTACTGGGGGCCAGCCGAGGCGGCTCTACCTGGATGCGCCCGACACGACGCGGGACCCCTCCGGGGCGGCGAAGGCTTGCCCGAGCCCTGTGGCAATTGCGTTGGCGTACGCAAGCAACGCGGCGCTGGGGTCCTGGGGGTTCTGCTGGATGATCTGGTCGAGCGTCCACAGGAAGCCGCCGCCCACCGAGGGCTCATCCTTGAAGGCAGCCAGCAGTTGGGCAACCTGCTGGGCCGAATCGTTTGTCCAGTCTCCGGGCACGATGTACCGGCTGGTCGAAAAGCCAGGGATGGCTGCGGCAATGGCTTGCGCCCACTGGCCCGGCTGGTTGCCCGCGCCGCCATCGTAGCATTGCAGGTTCCACCATTCGACGGCTCCGGGGTTGGATTGGTTCAACTGCGCCAGGCAACTCGTCCAGAAGGACTGGTTGGTGTACGGGCAGAACGTAATGGAGAAGCCCAGGTCGATGAGCATGCGGCAGAAGGCCACGAAGGAGGCTTCGTCGTAGGTCTCCTCGCAGTCCATGTCGATGGTGCTGATGGCAGGGAAGGTTTTCCTGAAGGTTTCAAACGTGGTCATCAGGTTGGTGCCATGGAAGGAATTCCCGTTTTCCTGGTAGATGCGGGAAATCGTCTGGAAGTCCATGACGGGGCTCCCGCCGCCAATGGATGCGCAAACATCCGTGACGCTTCCTCCGATCAATTGGTTCACGAGTGCCGGCCAGGCCGCGTCGCCGACGTAGCGCCCTTGGGAGATGACCAGGGTGTCGTTGAAGTACAGGTCGCCCATGTGTTGCGGAGGCGAGATGCCGTAGTTTCGCCCGATGTGGAAGAGGCCAAGGGTGGGCGTGCTGAACCCGGAGTTCTGCAATTGTTGAATCGTGGTGGCGACGGGTTGGTTGGCGGGCGCCGTGGGCGGATACAGGATGCCTTCGGCGTAGATTGGCAGTTTCAGGTTTGGCATTTTATTCCTCCAGATGGGACCTCATGGCCGGACGGCGACCCAGTGGTCGATTGGCCGTGCACGCGACGATCCGCTTGAGTCCATGGCGTTGGTGCCTTAGGGCATCCGGATAGAAAATGCGAGTTCGGTGGCGCCCCCGCGCCGAAAAATTGGTTGACTAGAAACTTGACCAATGGGCCGCCCACACCGCAGGTGCACCGCGTCGAGTGCAGAGTCGCAGCAATCCCTCACCGCGGGGCGGGCAAAGCGAGACTAGCCCACACTACAGCAACGTTCATATAGGGTGCGGGGTCGGAGCGGCCGTGGAACTGTACGGCTACGACCTGCCCTTCGAGGAACTCCTGCCCCGCATCAAACAGGAGTGGCCCGACTTGGACGCCGTCGGCCTCCAGTTCCCAGATGGCATGCGCGACCACGCAACCGAGATCGCCGACATCGTTGGCGACGCGCTGGGCGCCACGCCCATCATCAGCGCCGACCCCTGCTACGGCGCCTGCGACCTGTGCGACGACGAAATGGCCAAACTCGGCGTCAAGGTCCTCATTCACTTCGGCCACTCCGAGATGCCCAGCGTCCCCACCGACCACGGCGTCACGGTCTACTTCGTGCCCGCACACTCCACCCACTCCATTGTTGACGTGGTCACCCGCGCCGCCGACGAGTGGCTCACCGGCAAACGCATCGCCATCACCACGACGGCGCAGCACGTCCACAAACTGGACGAGGCAAAGGCACTGCTGGAAGCCAAGGGCTTCGAGGCCGTCACCGGCTTCGGCGACAAGCGCACGGCCCTTGAGGGCCAACTGCTGGGATGCAACGTCATGGCCGCCACCCGCCTCGTCGACGTCGACGAGTTTCTGTTCCTCGGCTCGGGCGACTTCCACCCCCTTGCGCTGGCGCTGGAGACCAGCAAGCGCATCATCGCCGCCGACCCGTACCACGGCACCATCAACGCCCTCGACGAGCCCAAGCACCGCATCCTCAAGCAGCGCTACGCCGCCATCGGCGTAGCCAAGGAGGCCAAGGAATTCGGCATCATCGTCAGCACGAAGGGCGGCCAGATGCGCTTCCAACTCGCTCGCAAGATCCAGGAGAAGCTGGCCAAGCACGGCCGCAAGGGCCACATCATCCAGAACAAGCAGATCAGCCCCGGCGACCTTCTGTACTTCCGCCACCTGGACGCCTTCGTCGGGGTCGCCTGCCCCCGCGTGCCCATCGACGACCAAGGCCGCTACGACAAGCCCTTCCTGACACCCCAGGAACTGGATATTGTTTTGGGGATCCGCGGCGCGGACCACTATGTGTTTGATACGTACGCCGCGAACAGTCGGTAGACTGGTCGGCGCGAGGCGCGCAGCGAGCGGGACGCTAGTGCCACGCTGCGTACTCCTCTGACGCCGCTGCATTCCGGTTGGGGCCGGGGCGGCGGGTGGCGCACATGCCCGCGTTGAGCTCATCCCGCGAATCTTCGCAGCCACTTTCTAGCCCATCGTGAATCAGGCCGCGTGAGTGTATCACGCCGGCTCGCCACCATTGGCGTCGTAATCCTGCTGAGCGGGTGCGCGGGTCCCACGCCGTTGCAGGAATCCTCGGAGACCAGCACGCCAGGCGTGGTGGGGCTTTGGTACGAACTGCCCACGCCAGCAGCACCGGGAGGATCGTTCTCGATCTACGAGTGGCAAGTCCCCCTTGACTACTACGACAACGGTGGCCAGTTCACACTCCACGTCGATCCCGGCGATGCAGCGGTGACTTCGTGGGGCGTGCTCGCGTTCCTAGTAGGGCCGGCAAACCACACGTTCGTGGGCGGTGTCGTGGCGCCAGCCGTCACCACCTCACGGGGTGAAGAGGGGCCAGCCATGGCGCCGGTGTACGTCCCGCTGGGCGTCGACGGATGGAGCTCCGCGCACACGATGGTGAGCCTGCCCGACTACGTGATGCATCAACCGGAGCCCGCCCATGCACCCGTCGATGCCGGGCATCGGCTGCTGCTGGTTACCGCCGCATCCTCGGACACGCCAACAACGTGGACGCCAACGATTCGTAGTCTGGAAGAGCCCAGCGCACGCTTCGTGCGAGCGGGCCACGCGGAAGCCATGGCGGGAATTCCCCGGCCAGCAAGCCCCGTCGCCGTGGGTCACGGCTTTGGCGCCGAGTTCGCCGGCACGTACACCTTGGTGGCCGCCCAATCCACGACCTACGAATCCGGTGGCGCCAAGCTTGAGCGCCTTGGTCCCCTGCGAACGCCGCAGGAGGTCATCACGATCACGTCGGAGGCCCGAGGATGGGCCACGGCCGCCGTGACATCCGACCTGTATGAAGGCGCGGCCCTGCTGGACATCAAGGCAACCGTTCTGGGCCGCACCCTGCAAGCCGACGCAACAGCCGGCTTGGATCACAGCACGTTCTGCGCCTTGAATCCGGTGTGCATCCCCATCCATAC
>JBFJVP010000284.1:0-4372 GCA_041624075.1 Thermoplasmatota archaeon
CCACAACCTCCTGGAAGCCACCCGCCTGCTGGCCGCCGCCAGCCGCGTCTTCGTCGACAACTGCCTCGCCGGCACCACCGCCAACGTGGAGAAGGCCACCGGTAACGTCGAACGCTCCATCAGCATGGCCACCGCCCTCAACCCGCTGATCGGGTACGACAAGGCCGCCGAGATCGCCAAGACCAGCAACAAGACCGGCCGCACCGTGCGCGAAGTCGCCTACGAGATGAGCGGCCTGAGCAAGGAGCAAGTGGACGACGCCTTGGAGCCCAGGAAGCAGACGGAGAGCCAGTAGGGGCCCACGCGGCGCCAATCGGCCGTGGCGCAAACCAGCAGGAAGGCTTGCGCCACCCATTGCTACTTGCGCGAGCACATTGCCAATGGGCAACAGCCGACCACATTCACCTCGAATACAGAGTGAAATCCAGGGGCCATGTCCGCCGGGCTCGCGGCTGCATCTCCACCGGGGTTAGAGAAATGGGATTCGGAATCCATCAAAAGAATATCTTTTCCTAGATGCACTAGTCATATTTGCCCCGCTGCGCAATGGCTAAACGGATACCGACCGCTTCGCCCTGCGATGGTGGGGGATTGGTGGAGGGACCTGCCAAATGCCATGGCAGCGATTGCCCACCCAGTCCGATTGCAGTTGCTGGAAATCCTGCAGAAACCCCAGCCGCTTTCGGCAATCCTTGTCTACAGTGCCAATCGGCAAGGGCAGCCGCCGAGGCCATTGGCCCGTCAATCCGTCAAACACCACCTCGCCCACCTGATGCGCGTAGGCGCGGTTCGGGCCTTGCCGCCAGCAGGCCAGCGCGGCGCAACCACAGAATACGTCGTAAACCCGCAGGCGCTTTTTGCTGCCGCAGAGGCTTTTAGCCAATTCGCCGAGTTGAGGCCGCGGGTTTCCTGTAGTGGAGCCACACTTGCTGCCCCGCCACCGCCGCCACCGCTAGCAATAACAGGCCCAACATTGGTGCTGGTGAAGGGGTTCGGAGTGGGGAAGACCTTCCCGTTGCAGGGAAAAGGCGAGGAATGGTTGATTGGCCGGCGGCAAGGCGCCGACATTTGCCTTGACTACGACCCGTTTCTCAGCGATGAACATTCGCTCATCGTGGAAGACAACGGGTTCTGTGTACGTAGCCTGGCCGAGGCTGGAAATGGCACGTACATCAATTTCCGCCGCCTGAAGGATTCGCAAGCGTACCCACTGCGTACCGGTGATATCGTGGGCGTCGGGCAGAGCCTGTTGGTCTACCGGCGATAGGGAGATAGTTGGCCTGCGATCTGTGCGCCCCATCTCGTAGGCCCAAATATGTCGTGACGCCATGAATCGAGGGCAACCTTGACGCCCGAGGTTACAGATCTAGCGTGAACAACCTGACCAATTCAAGCCATTTTCTGGGATTTCTTGGCCACCCTGGCCCCCCAAGGCAGAATGATTGCTGCCAAGGACTAAATACTCCTGGGAGGGCAGCCGAATATTGTATGCCCAAGCAAATAACAAAGGAGGTTCATTGCGTGTTGAGGGCACTCCTGTCCTCAGTTGGTGAAGGATTTGCTTGGTGGTCGCCTCCAAAGACAAAGAGAACTGGTTGTTGCAATTGCTTTCGGCGCTTTTCTGGCAGTAGGCGGCGCAACCCTACTTGCCTTGGGTCAGGCTTCGCCGTCCCCCGATACCGGTGCCGCATTCCCGGCCCAGGGAGACACCGCCATCCTCCACGCCCGCTTCTTCGATGCCGCCGGCAATTTGCTCCTTTCGAGCCATGCGGACGATTTCGAGTTGCTAAGGCAAATCCAATCCAACTGGACTGGCGATTTCATCATCCCAGATCTCAACATCAACCGGACTGTTCAGGTAGACATCACTGACGACCTCCGCCCATTCCCGCTTGGCACTGCATCCATGCTCATGAATCCAATGGAATTCATCGGCAAGGACATTGGCTACAAGGCGTTTGTCCCCATCGCAGGCCAGGTAGAATACGAGGAAAAGGTGACCTTTGAGCGCACGCGCGGGCCATTCAACATAACGATGGAGGTTCCCTTGGGTGAACAGGCTTCGCCGGCCTTCGAGCCTCGGACAGTGACCATCGTTGAAGGAGCTGTAACAGCTGTGGTTGAGCCCTACGACAATCGCTCCGCGCGCGTGGTCGTCGATGTCACCGACGGAGCGACGTTCGTCATCAATCGAACCGGGTTCCAGGGGACTATTGAGGTTGATGAAGCCAATCAACAGTTCTTCTTGCACCTTGATGCGGTGAAAGGAGACGAATTCGGATTGGAATCAGCCTGCAATGTTGGCGAATACCACCTTGGAAGCGGAAGCTACCGCGTGGCTGAAGTGACGCCAACAACAATCGAATTGGACTGGACGGCTTTTAAGTATCCTCAATTCTTGTATCGCGATCTGATCATGGTTGTTGAGTTGGAGGGAGTCAAGGGAGAGGTCCCGGTCATCCTGCCATCCCACGAAGGCGCACACCACGTTTAGGGCGCCCGAGGCAAATCATTGCAAGAGATAAGGAAACAAACTAGGTGAAACTATGAACAAGAAACTGCTGTTGAGCCTGCTGACAACTGCTATCTTCCTGGGTGCTACAACCCAGGCAGCGCCGGGCGACGACATTGAACCCGCTGAGATGACCGTGGCAAACGTTGAAGTCGCCGGCCAAACGGTCTCCGTGTACACGTCCGAGGACGAGGTCGTTGGCTTCTCCATGGAAGGCAAGCTGAGTGAATTTGAGTTGCTGATGATTGAGCTGGGCGGCGGAGGCCTGCAGCTTCCCTTCTTGGAGGTAAGCGAGGTGACGTGCTGCAGTGCCGAGTGTCTGCTTGGCAAGTGTACGGCCTGCTGCGTCGGCGACACGAAGAGTTGCGAGTGCAAGCTGGGCGCAGCCGTCTGCAACTGCGACTGAGCAAGCCCCGGCCTTTTCCTTTCATCCACACTAGGCGTCAGCCGCGCCCTTGGCGCCCGCCTCCGTCAGGCGATTTTCGACCCAAGGCCCACCAGAGGATCCATGTGCCTCTTCGATGCGGCCACAGACCGGTTCACCATGGATGGCGCGTGGGCGTTGCGTTCGCCCACGGCGCGGCAAATCCTGTCACACGTGGTGGCCCAGCCGGGTGCCTCGGGGCGCAACGTTGCCACTGCCACCGGGTTGGATCCGGCCACGGTGACGTATCATGTGCAACGGCTTCAGCGGGCGGGCTTGGTGGAGGCTCGACGCCGAGGCCGGCAACTAGCCATCTTTGCATCCGGTTCGGCGCCGTTTGGTATGCAAGGCGCGCGGGCAGGTGTCATTGGCCATCCGTCAATGGCGACCGGGCCTTAGCACCGTCCCGTGGGCCGCAACCCTTTCACGCATGGCGAGGATTGGACGAACGTCCAGGCGTGGGTTGAGGATTGGAACATCTTCCCAACCTACCTTTGAATGAACTGGGATCGTGTCCTCAGCATGGCTCACACAAGACGCCACGAACTTGCCAAGCGACTTCCGCGTGCCGTGGCCGTCGGCTTGCTCAGTACCCTCGTTCTGGGGGCCGCACTTGGTGCTGCCTACGCAGCTGGCGAACCCGAGTTGCCCGAGACGTTCGGCCTTCCAGCCCTGCACGAAGGGGATCGGGCCGAATACGCGTCCAGCGGCTACCACGAGTGGAGCGGCGAACTGTGGGGCGAGCCGATGGACGAGAACTACACGTTCAGCGACGACCGGACTGGCTTCGAGTGGGGCGCCGCCCGGTTGGCCCCCACACATGAGGGGCAGCAGGTGTTGGCTGAGCCGCTTCGGATCACCAACTGGATCGAGGATGAAGGCAAAACCCGCGCCATCGTTGATGAACTGCTCTTTGAGCCGGGGTCACTGCACCCTTTTGCTTGGCGTTCCACGCGTAACGAGTCTTCCGAGCAGCCGCCCTCCGGCCTGCTCGGTTGGGGCAACACGACCGTGACCCGCGATGTGGTGTCACTTCGATTCCTGGAGCACGCTTTTTCCTGTGGCGTGCGCACGCTGCTGCAGGGCCGCGAAGTGGAAACACGAGAGCCGTTGCCCTTCACGGCGCTCTGCCCAGGCCCCACAGAACCCACCGAGGCCCGCTTCGTCGCCACAGGCACGGAGACGATCGACGGCCTGGCAACGGTCCGTTACTCGTTCTCCAATGCTACGACGACCATGGATTTCTGGTTCGCCCGCGAAGTGCCTTTCCCCGTCAAGATTCATGTCACCATTGACGCCGAGCAATCCGGTCTACACCTGCGGGGCGAGGAGACGGCCAAACTCGTTGGCTTCAAGCGGGGCGCAACGCCTTACCCCGCCGGGGCGCCGGTGGATGCCAGCCGCATGGTGCCCGTGCAACTTGCCCCCCTGACCGA
>JBFJVP010000285.1:0-4359 GCA_041624075.1 Thermoplasmatota archaeon
CCGGGTGCCTGTCGGGCACGACTGACAATGAGGCAGACAGCGTGGTGCCAACGCCCTTGCTGCCCGGCGACGGCCCGGCCCACGAGTTGGTGCAACCCATCCTGGATGCTCTATTGTCCAATGCAACCGTGACCGTTGAAGCCGAGCCCGCGTACCTCTTGGGAGCCGACCCCCGCAATGGCCTGCGCACGTTCGAATTGGAACTGACACCCAGCGACTTGGTTACCAACAAGACCTGGATTGAAATCGATGGCCAGCGCGTCGAGACGCCCGAGATCCGGGTCTACGAAGGCCACGTGGTGGGCGAACCCACCCACTTGGCCCGGCTGACCGTAACTCCTGACTGGGCCCGTGGAACCGTGCGCGTGGACGACGTGTCTTACCGGGTCCGGATCAACATGGAGGGCAACTTCCCCGTGGGCACCGAGTTGCGTGACGATTACGACAGCGACAGTTACGCGCCGGCGCTTGCGAAGCCGGCTCCCGCAACGTTCGACAAGGACGGCGTTGCACCCCACAACTGCCTGAGTCCCGTGCCGGATACGATCAAGCCGACCCTTGACGTGGCCAGCCCCAGCACCGAAGAGCCCCTGCCCGCCCGCATCATCCTGGACTCGGACGCGCTCTACGGCCAGACCCTGGGCAACCACACCTTCCCCATGATGGTGGCCATGCTGGCCGAAGTTGATGCCATCTACCAGCATGAGACTGGCTTGCGGTTCCAGATCGTCGGCTTGCACGCCCACACTGCCGAGGATGCCATCAGCGATCCCGCTGACGAGGCGCCCCTGGGCGACCTGTCGGACTACTGGAATGCTCGCGACGACCTGCGCGACATGGTGCACTTGTACACCGGCTACTACAGTAGCTACGCCCAGGCCAACTGCATTGGAGGCGCCGGCATGCCGGAACTGGCCTACACGTTCACCACGATCCACTGGGCGTCGGAGTCCAGCGGCAAGATGCGCCACGAGCAAACCTACGCCCACGAACTGGGTCACATCCTCAACGCCCACCACCACTACGGCAACCCCGCCGAGGGCGGCCTGTCGACAACCATCATGCACCAAGGCGGCGAGAAGGTCCACCCGGTCTTCTCCACGATGAGCCGGAGCGTGATTCGCGGCTGGGCCGAGGCGCACCTGGGCCAGCACGATCCTTAGCGCGCAAGCCTGTTGACTGAGGCCTTAAGAGCAGGCCCCCGCGTGGGCCGCCCATGCGCCCCTCTGGCATCCTGATTTCGTTGTTGATGGCGAGCCTCGCCCTGGCTGGATGCGTCGATGAGCCAGCCCCATTGGCGGCTGGCCCGGATCTTGACGACGCACTGACCCTCTGGAACCAAGGCGCGCCGGCCGCCAACATTGAGGTGTTGGGGGAGTGGCGCAATGGCGGTGGCGAAGAAGCCGATGCCTGGGGCGACTACGTTGCCGTTGACCGTGGCGCGGCAGTACACATCCTGAACGTCCAGGATCCGGCAGCCATCGAGGAGGTGTCGGTCATTGAGGGACCGTTTACCGCCAAGGATGTCAAGTTCAGCGACGACGGCCAATGGCTCTTCATCGGGGACGACGCCCAAGCCAGTGGAACCAGCGGCGCCGGCGGCCTTGACATTCCTGGCCAAGCCGGTGGATTCTACGTTTACAACGTGGCCGACAAGGAGAATCCCGAGTACAAGAGCCACTTGCCCGTTGGCCCCCGCCGCGGACCCCACATGCTGGCGTACCACCAAACCGCCAGCGGCGAGGAGTTGGTCATTGGGGCCAACGCCGACATCAGCATCAACAAGTTCGACCGCGCAACCGGCACGCTCACCGAGATCGCCCGCTACGAGGCCAACCTGGTGACCGGCTTCAACCGGCAACCCGACGTGATCGACGCCTACTACCAGGGCATGGCTCACGACCTGTTCGTCATGGAGGACCCCTTGCAAGCCAAGACCATCATGTACGTGGCCAACTGGGACGCGGGCCTGCGCATCGTGGATCTGTCGTCCCCGAGTCAGCCCAAGGAGATCGGCGTGTGGAACGACTTCCCCGAAGGCCATTCCGGCAACCTGCACACGGTCAGTACGGAGTGGATCCGCGACCGGCGAATCACCGTGGGCGCTGTTGAGGTCGGCTTCGACATCGTGGGCGGCGTGCCGTTTGCCCTCGACCAAGAGCGCAGCGTCCTGTACGTGTGGGACACCACCGATCCCGCTGCCATCAAGCTGTTGGGGCAATGGGAAAACCCCGACGGCACCCCACCGGGCCAAGGCGGCCTCGTGGCCTCCCACGTGACCGGGGACGAAATCCTGTCCACGCACAACCTGCAACTGGAGAACGGCCGCGTCTACCTGGCCCACTACGGCCTGGGCGTTTGGATCCTGGATGTCTCGACGCCCGAGGCCCAGGCGGAACCCCGCGTGCTGGGTTACTACCTGGAGGACGGCCAGAACACCTGGGATGTCATCGTGCACAAGGGCATCATGTGGTCCAGCGGCGCCGAGGGCGTCCTGGGGCTCAACTTCCTCTTGGACCGCCTGGGGCCCGGCGGCGTGACCAGTCGGGCGTAGGCGATGTTTTGCCCGTGCGCCCGGTAGCCTTATCCCGTGGCCGGTCGGCTTGGCGTTGTGATTCGGCCGTCGTGCGCCGTGCTCGCGCCACTGCTCTTGCTGCTCGCGGGCCCCGCTGCCGCACTGGAGCTCGACTGGGAACCCACCCAATCGACGCCCATCACTGCCTACGGCCACTTCGGCCACACAGGCTTCGAATTGCTGGCAGTGACCCCACCGTGGGGCGACATGGGCCAAGACCCGCGTGCCCTGCCGTACACGAGCGGATGCGGCGCCTTCACGGAGAAACGAGTAGCGCTGACCACCGTGGAGGGGGTGCAGGACGCCAATGGCTCGCTGGTGCCGTCTTCACGCGGCCTGGCGTACGACATGAAGCTGGATGTGGGCGCGCCGATGCAGCTGGCCTGGTATGTGGCAGTCGAGCGCCTGGCAGGCGCACCGGTCGTGACGCCCCGCGTTGCGGTCACCGCCGAGATAGGCGAGAGCGAAACCTTCGTGCGCCCGGGCAGGGAGCTGCTGACGGCAGCGTCGGGGCAATCTCCAGAGGCCATGCTGCAGCCCGGGGCACCTGGCCACCAGGTGATCGACGGGTTGGATGTGTACGAAATCCGTGTGCCCATGGAGTTGCATCGCGAAGTTCTGGAAGGGCGAAACTCCCCATTGACTCCCATCTGGCACCTCTTCGTTGAGGTGCGCATGGACGTGCCTTGCGACCACGGCATCCAGCCCTCCATCATATGGTCCTACACGGGCCCCGGCGCTCGATCGCACCTGAACATGACGATCCTGAACGCCATGCGCTGGCACACCCTGGAACCCGAATTCCGTGGCGACCAAGTCATCATTCACGCCATGGCGGATACGCCTTGGGGTGTTGGCCCGATCGAAGGGCCCTGGATCGACGCCTACGCGATGGGAACCGGCGACGGGGGGCGCATCAACATGACTGGCCCAAGCCCTGCGCCTGAGTGGACGGCTGTGTACTACCCGCGGGATGACCACTGGCCCGACTTGCACATGCATGGCTCGACGGTGGCCCACGTGGACTGGATCTGGAATCTAACCACGCACCCGCCCCGCGCTGGGACCCATGAGGTAAGCGTGGCGTACACCGGCTGGGGCGACGAGCTGGCCGCCAAGTTAAGCCTGGACCCTGTGGCAGCCAAAGGCGAGGGCTGCCGCACGAACTACGAGGGGCGCGAATGCTTCGACGTGCTTGGCGAGCCAGTGGAGCACGAAGCCCCAGGGCTTGGCTTGAGCGTGGCGCTGAGCTTGGCGGGCGCAATGGCGATGCGCCATCGCCGCCGCCAGCGGCCCAAGTCCGATTAGTCCTGGTCCTCGTCGCGGTCGTCGTCGTGCTCGCCGTTCCTCTCGTCCTCGTCGTGGTCTTCCTCGTCTTCGTCCCCGTCGGCGAGACATTCGGCGTACTCGTCGTCAGCCTCGCGCGTCTCTTCGTCGAAGTCAGCATGGGCCTCCGCGACCTCCTCGTCGTACTCGCGTTGGGCTTCAGTCCGCTCGGCGTCGGTGGCATTGGCGTCCGACAGGACCTCGTCCAGGTCCTCTTGCGCGTCAGCGAGTTCCTCATCGAGGTCTTCCTGGGCGTCGGCCAACTCTTCATCGCGCTCGGCATCGCAGGATTCCGCCAACGAGTCAGCGTGGTGCTGGGTGGGCTGGTCGTGCTCCCCGTCGCCATCACTGTCATCGTCCCGGTCGTCGGTCAGGTCGTCATTGTCGTCGTCCGTGTCGGCGACATCGTCAAGGCCGTCCAGGTCCGCGTCGTCGTCGCTGGTCTGGATATCCTTGAC
>JBFJVP010000286.1:0-4330 GCA_041624075.1 Thermoplasmatota archaeon
TCCCCTGCCAACCCTGCGGGAGCCTCCCCTCCGGTTGGAGGCCACGTTGAGAATGCAGTACCTGGAACGCGTCTCCCTGTTCGAACTACTGGAACCCCAGTGGCGGGGGGAGCGGGACCGGGCCGCAGATCCGGTGAGGGCGCAGGTGGAAGAAAACCAAACCATACCCTTTCGCCACCGCAACGCGTTCAGTGTCCTCGGCTTCAGTCAGTTTCTGAACTTCCAGATTCCGGCCGGCTGGCGCGTCAACATTACGTTGGGTGTTCCTGACGGTTTCACCATCGAGGGCGTCACCGACGAATTGGATCTGCAAGCCAACCACGAGCAGGCGCGATATGTGCTGGATGGCTCCCAAAAGACCTACGGCGTCCATCAAGGCGCGCTGGCTACCTTGTCCAGCCGCTTCATCGTCACCAGTACGCTGCTGGTTGCCGTCGTCCTGGCTGGTTTTCTGCTGCGGGTGCCCTCAGAGTTGCTTGCTGGAGCCGCGCTCCGGGTGCGGGATGCACGCCTGGCTCGAACCCGTGCAAGACGCGCTGGCGCGCCGGCCGCCGAGTAGCCTCTCGTCTGTCAGAGGCGCGCCAGTTCATGTCCGAGTGCAAAGTAGGCCCCAGGCACGACCACCAACGAGACCAGCCAAACGGCGATCAGCACGCCCTCCACGAGCGCCGCCCGTTGCCGCACGAAGCGAAGGAGAAAGACCCGCGCCGGCAGGAGGATCAAAACCATGGCGGCGGCCAGCGTGACCATCTCGAATGCCAGCAAGGCCAACAAGTCCGGCAGGTCGAACTCGCCGCGCAGGCCGCCCGTCAGGACGCTGTTTCCCATGGCCGTGTTCATCACCCCCAGATCCACGACCGCCCATGCAGCCACGGGTGACACCAGGCGCAAAGCCCACTGGACCCGGCCCCTGGCTGACGGGCGGGGGGCGAGCACGACCGCCGCGAGTGCCGCCAGCCACAATCCCAGCGAGATACCCCATGGCGCTTCCCGCATGGGGCCGTGCTTGATGGCGATGCCCGACGAGGTCACTTGGGCGATGGGCTCAACCGTGCCCGTGAGGGCGTCGCCGGACAGGACCGCACTCAGAGATTCGATGCGCACCAAGGCCACGTCGCCGGCGTGGCTCTGGGTTCCAATGGTGCCATTGATGCGTCCCACGATGGCTGCATTGACGTAATCCGACACGCGCCCGTACTCAGTCAGGAGGCCCGTGACGTTGGCGCGTGGCTCGCGGGCATTGGGGCCCAGGAGCAATTCCTGAAGATCCAGCAACAGGAAGGGCTCAAGGACCTCCCGGACGTGGTGGCGGTCGCCGGGTTGCAAGCGGATTCTCAGATCATCATCGTACCACCCCGCGGCACCGCCGGCCAGCAACGACACTTGGGATCCGGAGAAGGTGAAGCTCCATTGGGTGCCATTGTACCACGTTGGCGCCTGCGGGTCGTTGACGAAAATGGCCGATTGGACGCTGGCTGGTGTGAATTGGAAGAACTTCTCGGTGCGGGAGAGTACGAGCGGTTGGCTCGAAAACAAGTGGGCTGCGGCATGGCGTTCGCCGCCCGTGAGCAAGCTCAAACTGCCCGCTGGCAGCGCATCCACGAGGTAACTGCCGGCAAATCGCAGATCGGTGCCGCGGCCAAACGACAGCACCTCGGCCGCGTGGGAGGCGCCGTCGGTGCAGGGGGGCTGCGTTCCGGGCACGGCGGGTCCAACCGTTGGCCCCGGTCCCTTGGGGCAGACATACAAGGTTCCCTCGTCCAGTTGTGCCTCCCTAGCGTCCAGGATGACGGGTCCACTCCAGGCGGGCCCGTCCACGACCAGCTGTCCCACCAGCAGCGTCGCATCGCGCAACCGAAACGCGTCCTGTAGTGTCAACTGGAATGAATCGGGCTCCGCAGCGGCCGCCGGCTGCTGCAAGGCGACCACGGCGAGGCAAACGAGAAGGCCGACGTGGCACACATGGCGCAAGATGCGCGACAGCACGCATGTCGATGCCGTAAACCGGGTATAGGTCTTGGCAGATGTGCCATCTGGGCCCACAGCCTGGGTAAGACAAACGGTAAGTGTCACGGGTAGCTGTTCTTCGCCATGACAACAGGCAGGTTGTGGTTCGTAGCGATTCTCGTGGTGGGTGCCGGGATGGCGGGCTGCGTCTCCCAGGATGCCGACGAGGATGCTGCGGCCGAGGTCTCCGGGACCATCAATCCCGATGCGCCTCGTTCCCATGGCAAGCAGCCGACTCCGCCAGGCAAGTACGATTTTTCTGGCCCTTATGGCCGGGTCCTTCGAGAAGGAAGCCTGGACATCTTGGCCCCCGAGCGCGTCTACGTTCCGTCTGAACTGGATGGCGCTGACATCGAGATGGGCATTTGGCGGCCCGACACTGACCAGCCGGTCCCAGTCATCGTGCATGCAAGCCCCTACTACGGCTTCCTGATGACTCAAAGGGCGACGGTCACGGACACGGATGGCTACTACGGTAGCCTCATCGAGAACTTCGTTCCCCATGGGTACGCCGTCGTGGGGCTCTCCCTGCGGGGCACGGGAGACTCGGGCGGATGCAACGACCTGATGGGCCCCAAGGAAACCGCCGACATGGACCAAGCCATCACCTGGCTGGGCCAACAGGAGTGGACCAACGGCCGGATCGCCATGACGGGCCTCGGCTACGATGGCAGCACGCCTTGGGGTGTTGCCGCCACGGGGAATGCGTACCTGAAGACGATCATTCCCATGTCGGGTGTCCCGGACCTGTACGGCATGATGTATCGTAATGGCAGCGCCGAAACGCGTGGACCTGCGGTACTCAATGCGTTGTACTATGTCGGCGACGCCGCGACAGCCGGCGCCCAGCCCCAGCGGCCCATCGAACGCCTGCTGTGCCCCGATGCGTTGCAAGGCATTGGCTGGTCCGTGGCCAGCGGCGCCACGGGCGCCACGGACCCCCTCGGTTTCTGGGACCAACGCAACCGTAAACCCGGCGTGGCCGCCAACTACAATGGCTCCATCTTCAGCATTCAGGGCCTGCAGGACTGGAACGTGGATCCGTCCCAGGTGATCCCGTGGGTGGACGAATTGGAAGCAGGAGGCCGGCACGTCAAGCAACTGCTTGGCCAATGGCGCCACGACTTCCCCGATCGCCAAGGCACCGATAGCAAGTGGCAGTGGCATCGGGCGGATTTCAAGCAAATCCTGCTCACGTGGCTCGACCAGGAACTGAAGGGCTTGGCCCGTGATACCGGCCCTGCCGTCCAGGTTCAGGATGACCTGGGGCGCTGGCGCAACGAGGACCACTATCCGCCCCACGACACGACGTGGACCAAGTACCACCTCACGCCTGATGAACGGCTCGAGCAGGGGGGTGCTGGCAGCGGCAGTATCCTGCTGCGGCCGGTACTGGTTCCCGACCTGGTTGGCCCCGCCGCCATTCCCGCCGAAACCATGCGGGAAGCCGTCGACTTCGTGACCGCCCCCGTAGAGCAGGAAACGCTCGTGGTTGGCTTGCCCAAGGTGCACGTCACGGTGATGCCCCACGCACCCGGCGGCTACCTGGCGGCTTACCTGTACGACCGCACGCCCGGCGGCGAGGATCGCCGGATCGGTTGGACCACGATGAACTTGGCCTTCGCCGACGGCTCGACCGAGCGCACGGAAGTGGTGCCGGGTGTGCCGCTGCTTGCCAAGATGGAGATTCAGCCCATGGACAGCGTCATCCCGGAGGGTCATCAGTTGGTGCTGCGCCTGTGGGTGTTCACCGACGGAGACCGTTTGCCCACGATTCCTCCCGGCACGGTTAGTCTGGAACTGGGAGATGACGTGTCTGTGCTAAAACTGCCAACCGTTGAGCGAGGTCCGGACGTCTACTTCAAGCCGCCCCGCCCCTAGCGGACGTTACTGGGTTGTACCCGATCCATGCGGTGCTGCACCACGGCGACCACCGCGTGGCCGTGGTACCAGGGTGATCCGAGGCTGATGCGTAGCTGTGCACGCTCGTCCAGCACATCGAGTTCTGCCGGCGGGAATGGCTGGTGGTCGCTCAGGGCGTATGTGGCATCCACGGGCAGGCGAGCCTCCTCGATCGCGGTCCCTTCAGGATCAAGAAGCACGAGCGGCGCCTGCGCCACGTCATCCAGCACTTCGGTGAGGGTGAAGGGTGCCACATGGAGGCCCGCATCAACCTCCTCCCACCAGGGGTCCTGCAAGTCGGCCCCGGCGCGCAGAGCCTGTCGGATGCGTCCCGCCAGCGAGCGCTCATCAGGACTCAACCGCTGAATGGCGGATCCATCGACGCGCACCGCCCGGGGCATGGCCGGATCGGCTGCAAACA
>JBFJVP010000287.1:0-4314 GCA_041624075.1 Thermoplasmatota archaeon
CAATAAAACGGTGCGGAGTTTCAATTTCGAAGACCTCCTGCTGCTCCGGGATGGCGATTCTGTCGTGATGGTGATCGACGAACGTTCATCGCAGGCCCACTCCGTCCGCGTGACCGAGCGGTTCATGGCTCCGGCGGGCAATTTCGTGCACTTCCGTTACGCCGGGGGGCACGGTTTCGTGGACCATTTGAGCAGCAATTACTCCGTGGCAATCCTCACACCCGACACGGGCCACAACCCCCAACAGGTCTTCCCCGGCTTTCCGGTCGAATTGGGGCATCAGCGAATCGTCAAGGAGACCTTCACGCGGCCCAACGGCAGCCTGGAGGAGCACCTGGTCGAGTACAACGGCACCTTCACCGTGGAGTTCCTGGGGTCCATGCGGCTGGAAGTCGATGGCTACGAGGACCACCAAGGCGACGCCGAATGGTTCGAGCGGCAAATGAGCGACTACACGCGACAGCGTCTGATGATCGAATCGTGAACCGCAGGCCGGCAGCGCCGGGAGCCTAGGTCTGCCGGCGGCGCAGGGCGGCGGCAAGGCCCACGATGGCCAACCCGACAGGCGCGAACGGGATCGACACCGAGTCCTGGGCGGCTAGGAGCGTCGCGTCTACGGGGACGGCGAGGCTACCCGTGGGTGCCCCCATGGCGCGCTTGGCGTAGTTGATGCGAAGGTCGGCTCCTGCAGGGACCTTCAATTCGACGCTTTGCCCAGCCTCGATCGTTGGCACCGACACCGCAGCGCCATCAACTGCAATCTGGGCGCCGGTGAGGTTCATCATGCCGTCGTTGGTGATACGAACGTTGAGCCGGTCGCCGCTGCGCGAAAGCACCTCCACCACGGGGTGGGCGCCGTACCGCTCCACGTTCAGGAAGGCGTGCAAGAGGCCGCCCCAGGATTCGGTCTCTTGTTCGCGCACGGAGTCGTACGTGAGGGGCGCTCCCCACAGGCCGACGGCGCCGCGGCCGCTCATCTCATAACCGAAGGCCACGGCGCCGGTGTACTCGTAGGCGGTGTCCACGCTGCTGCCGCTGGCGGGGTAGATGGTGCTCCAGATCGGCCCACAATCCTCGCGCACGTCGGGGAACGCCAGTTCGCACACTTGGTCCAGCATCTCGGCGTCGCCGGGCAAGGGATCGACGCCGTCCTCGCCGTACGGGTACAACCACAAGTTGCCACAGCAGTGAACGCTGGCCATGTAGTCGGGCTGGGTCTTGTTCCACCAGTCGATGACGATTTGCGTTTCGATTTCGCTGGCGGGGCTGGGGCCGCGGTTGTTCATCAACGGGTCGTGGCCCTCTCCGTCCCAGATAACCGGGTAGTTGCGGTTGATGTTGACCAGGTTGGCGTTGAGGCGCCCCATGGCGTTGGAGCCGTCGGGGTTGATCATGGGCATGATCCACGTGTGGCGGTTGTCCACGATCCAGCGCGCCGTCTCGTTGGACTCGTACTCTTCCAGCAGGTACTGCGCCCACGCCAGGGCGAAATAGACGCCGGAGTACTCGTTGGAGTGGGTGCCACCGTCGACCCAGACCACTTCGCGCTGCTCCAAGGCGATCCCTTTCCCGGCCTCGATGGCCGCGTGGTTGGCGATCTCAAACACCCACAAGTCCAGGCCAGCCGTCGACTTGCCCGCCGACTCCAGTCGCACCAGATCCGGGTGCGCCAGCGCCAAGCGCTGCATCTCCAACGTCAGAATCGGCCAGTACGGAAACAGGGTCACCGGGCCAACGCGGTTCTGCTCCAAGCCAGCGAGCACCAACTCTGCGTGCTGGGCCGCCAAGCGGGCCTCTAACAGCGTCGCCTCCGAAGGCTTGGTGGACTCGCCGTCAACGTTGATGGGCCAACCATCAGCCGTTTCGGGGCCAAATTCGGCCATGGCAGGAGTCGCCACGAGCAGAATCGCGGCGAGGGCGGAAAGGGTGCGCATGCCTTTGGAAACGCCCTCGCGCGTTTGGGTGTTGTGGGACCCGAATGCCTGCGCAGATCAGGCCCTAGCACCCAGCCAAGAGCATACCAGATAATCTTTAGATTGCCCCACTATTTTCTTGCTGAATTTCATAGACTACCCCGAGAAAATGCCATGAGAACTTCAGATAGGATGACCATGAGGTTCGTCGCCAGCGGCATTCGGCTCGTGCCCGGCGGCCAAGCCGACCCCTGCCCCGACCAGAGTGGCCTCTCGGGGCTCTGGTGTGCCACAGCGCACTGTTTCGATCCCAGCCCTGGCGCCAGCGCGGGCGTTCACCGCAACGGCGATTGCAACTGGGACCCTACGGAAGGGTTCTGGCAATAGCAGGTGTACGGCGACCCCATGGAGGACCCAGACGAAAGCTGCGCAACGCACAACCACTTCGATGTTGAGGTCTTTCACGATGGTTACCCCGCCTCGACCCACGTTCACTGGCAGCCCGGTGGCGAGACCCATTTCTGCCACCAGTACACCTACGGCACCCACTCAGCCGGTCATTGCTAAGTGGCCATCATACTGGCCACCGCGCTTCCCCCGATTGCTGGCTGCGCCACGCACGTCGGCTGGGCAAGCGCTACCCGGACGTAACCGTCGCAACCTGCCCACTCTGTACGCGCCATAGGTCTGCGTAGACGCCGCCGGAGTCGACCAGGGTGTCGTGGGGGCCGCGTTCGACGACGCAGCCGTCCACCATGACGAGGATTTCGTCTGCTTGGCGGATGGTGCTGAGCCGGTGGGCGACGGCGATGGTGATGCGGTCCTTGCGGAAGGCGTGCAGGTTCTGTTGGATGAGCTCCTCGGTGCGCGTGTCCACGGCGCTGGTTGCCTCGTCGAGGATGAGGATGGCGGGGTTGCGCAGCACGGCGCGCGCAAGGCTGATGCGTTGCCGTTGGCCGCCGCTCAGCTTCAGGCCCCGCTCGCCCACCACGGTATCGTAGGTGTCGGGTAGCTTGTCGATGAACTCGGAGGCGCCAGCGATCGTGGCGGCTTCCTGCACCTGATCCAGGGTGGCGTCGGGGCTGCCGAGTTGGATGTTCTCCCGTACGGTTCCGCTAAAGAGGAAGGCTTCCTGGCTCACGTAGCCGATGTACTTGCGGAAGCTCTCCAGTTGCAGGTCGCGCAGGTCGTGCTCATCCAGCCTGACGCGGCCCCGGGCGGGTTCGTAGTAACGTAGCAGTAGTTTCAGGATGGTGGATTTGCCGGCGCCCGTGTGGCCCACGATGCCCAGCACGTGGCCGCGGCTGACATCAAAGTCGACGCCGTTGAGCACAGGGGTGCCGTCGCGGTAGGCGAAGTGAACATCCTCGAAGCTGATGCGGCGGGGCGCTTGGGCCAGGACGATGGCGTTGGCGTCATCCTTGATGCGGGGCTTGGTGGCCAGCAGGTCCATGACGCGCTTGGCGCTGGCTTCGCTGCGCTGGATCTGGTTGAACAGCATGCCGAGGATGAACAGGGGCATGATGAGACGCATGGCGTACAGGATGAACGACGTGTAGGAGCCGACGGTGGGCCCCGAGCCGGCGAAGGTGAGGTACCCGCCGACGGCGATCAGGGTGCCAAAGGCGACGCCGGCCAAGGCGTACAACATGGGGATGAAGCGGGCGCGGATCTTGGCCGCAGCCACGGCGGCGTCCCGGTACTCGGCGGACTGGACCCCGATGCGTGCCGCCTGGACCTTTTCGGCGGTGTAGGCCTGGATCACGCCGATGCCTTGCAGGTTGTTCTCCAGGATGCTGTTCATGGCGCCCACGGCTTGTCGGCTGCGGCGGTACTGGGGCTGCACGCGGCTGGTGAAGTAGCGCACCGCGAAGACGGCAAACGGGAGAGGTGCAAACAGCAGCAATGCCAGCACGGGGGACATGAGCAGCATGATGATGAAGGTGCCAACGAAGCTGGTGACCAGCCGAATGATGCTCGTGGTGGCATCGGCGATGAAGTTCTCCAAGTTGTCCACGTCGTTGGATAGCACCGACATGATGTCGCCGGCCTGGCGGTCCTCGAAGAACGCCACGTCCAGGCCTTGCAGGTGGTCGTACAGTTTGGTTCGAATGTCGTGTCGAACCTTCTGGGCAAGGCTGCTCCATGCAAAATCGCTGGTTGTCTGGAAGGCAGCCAGGCCAGCGAAGGTTCCCAGCATGGCCAGGCCATACCACGCGAAGGTCTGCCATGGCACATACGCCCCGGTGCGCTCGGCGGTGGCCACCACGTCCACCAGCACGCCGATGAGGTAGATCGGCAGGAGGTCGAAGGCTCGCGCCATCATGTTGGTGACAACGCCCACGGCCACGCGCGGCTTGTAGGGCCGCACGAAGGGCACGACCGACCACAAGTGGTTCCC
>JBFJVP010000288.1:0-4309 GCA_041624075.1 Thermoplasmatota archaeon
AGATGAACGAAGCGGTTCGCCGCCAGAAGGAGGTTCGTGACGAGGCGAACCGCGTGGCGGACGAAGCGGCCAAGGCCGCCGACGCCCTGCGGCGCGAACGCGCTCCTGGCGGCAACGCCTCCATCAACGTTCCGAAGCTGAAGAAGGAGGCCCGGCAACTGGAGTTCACGCAGATGACCCAGGTGCTCAAGCCGGCCAAGGAGCGCGAACTGATCGACCGCTTGCAGGAGATCGGTCGCATGATCAAGGACAAGGAGAAGGCCCTCAAGGCTGATCCTGAACTGAAGTCATCCATCGAGAAGTCTGAGGACTTGAAGGAGAAGGCCGAGAAGGCCCACTCCAAGGTGGCGGAGTTGGCCGAGAAGGCCCAGTCCGAGCATGACGCAATGATCAAGCTCTACAAGGAGTCGGACAAGCTCCGCAAGACGGCTGACAAGCTGCAGGAGAAGTTCGTTGTCTCCAAGATGGAGGCCGACAAGGTCCACAAGGCGTACATCGAGGTCGTCAACCAGATCCATGAGATCGAGGATGGCGCCGGTGGACGCCGCGGCGGGGGCGGCCAGGGCCGACAGGTCACGGCCAAGGAAGCCGAAGCCGCAGCCGATGAAGTGTATGAGAAGTTCAAGGCCGGCGAGAAGCTGTCGACCGAGGACTTGTTGACGCTTCAGAAGGCCGGGCTTCTCTGAGGCGAAGCCGAAGGGAGCACGGCTGACCGAGGCGCACAGCGCCTTGCAACGCCGGGCTTCTCTGAGCCTCGCGACGAGAAGCGCAGCTGACCGAGGCGCATAGCGCCTTGCGAGGCGGGGTTGCTTTGGGCGCCTGCATTCCTTTTCCTTCCCTTTCTCTTCTTCTCGTTTCTTTGCAGCAAACCCTGCGAGCGGCAGCTACGCGTGCATCTGCCTCCGCGAGTCGACCGTGGAAGCGCCGCCGACTCCGGGGCCGTGCTCATCCAGCAGGAATCCTCACTGAAATTGGAGCCGGCACGTCCGGCGCTCGGCCGTGCTCCACCCCACGACCTGGCTGACGCGGGTGGGTTTCCCGCGGTTTGCCAGGCCGTGATCCTGGCGACGCCCGATTGCCAAGGCCGCGCCCCTATGCTCCTGCAGGAATCCCGGTGTTCATCACGTTGCCCCGCCACATGGGCCACGACCCTGGCACGGCCGGCTCGGAGCGGGTATCCGATTCCAGGCGGAGCACGCGCGCGGGAGCGGTCGTCGCGATGATGATGTCGGGGTAGCCGTCGTGATCGATGTCGGTGACGGTGGGTGTGGCGGCGGCTCCGGAGATGAGTTGCCGATTAGCGAGGGTTTTGCCGTTGGTGCCGTCGAGCACCAGGAGGCGTCCGCCGTCGGCGCCCAGAACGCCCTTCTTTCCGTTGAACACGACCACGATGACCTCGGCGTCGCCGTCGCCGGTCAGGTCGGCGGTGACGGGTGTTCCGGGTGCACCCGACACGCTTCGACTCCAGAGAATCTCACCAGTTGCACCGTCGTAGGTGCGAATCAGGCCTTCGCTGGCGTAGGACAGGGCACCCTCGCCGTTGACCAGGAACTCGAAGGAGTCCTCGTGGTGGTCAGTGCGGCGCATTCCTGTCACGATCACGTCGTGGCGGTCGTCATCGTTCAGGTATCCGAGGGCCGGGGACGTGAAGGCCAAGTGATGGGTTTGGGCGTCCCACAGGACGTCCCCCTGGGCGCTGCGGGCGTGCACCATGCCCCACCACTCGACGAACACCACATCGGCGCGGTCGTCGCCATCCAGGTTGGCCAGGGCAGGCGATGCCACCACTCCGGTGCGGGTCTCTTCGCTCCACAGCAGGTCGCCCGTCACGGCATCCCGTGCAAAGACTCCGCCGCCAAAGGCCATCTCGCCACCCATGCCGTAAACGACGGCCAAGCGACCGCCCTGGCCAAGAGGTCCGACGGCGGGGCTGCTGTAGGCATCCATGGGCAAGTCAGCGCTCCAAAGGACTCCAAGGTCGTGCCCCCGGTGAGCCGTGACGCGGCCAGCCTTGCCGCGCCCGCCCGAGTCACCGGGTTCGGTTTCTTTGGAGTGGTCCTCCTGGCCGCCGGCTACGACGAAGATCTCCAGGGACCCGTCGCCGTCTGCGTCCGCAAGTGCCGGCGTATGGACCCAGTTCTGGAGTGCATGGGTGCTGCGCTGGGAGCCATCCAGGCCCAAGACCCGCAGGTGCCCCTGTTCACGCAGGCCCGTGACCAGTTCCAGGTCGCCGTCGCCGTCTAGGTCCGCTGCCGCCGGGGAGGCGTCCGTGGCCCCGGTTTCCAGGGTCCACAGCATGGCGCCATCGCTGCCCCGCAAGGCGACCAGGTCGCGGGTGCGCGGATCTTCCCGGTTGTCCACCAAGCCCCACGGCCCGGCGCCCGCCACCACGTCCAGCACGCCATCTCCATCCAGGTCAACGGCGAGGGGGCTGGCAAAGCCGACGCGCGGGAGGCGGAAATCCCACACCTGCGTGAATTCAATGTCGTCGCCACCGGTACACCCGGCAAGCATGGGGCCGACGAGGAGGATCAAGGGCAGGACACGCACGCGGGCGCCACAAACCGCCAGGGATTGAGCCTTCCGACCCACCCGCACCTTCGGGGGCCAGACTTTTTGATTAGTTGCGGTGGCCCCGGCGTGGCCACTTGCTCCCGTTGCCCGGCTCCGGCCGTGACGTTTCTACGTTACAGCGGCAGCCACCTGTGCCGGGAGCATTTTCTTCGCTTCTTTGACAAACGAGCCAAGGCAGAGCTGGCTCGGCAGGGCCGCTTGCCCAAGGGCCGCGTCGCCGTGGCACTCTCAGGCGGCAAGGACTCGGTAGCGGTGCTGCACTTCCTGCACGGCTTGGCGACCAGCCGGCCGGTCGTGGAACTGGTGGCCATCAGCGTGGACGAGGGCATCGCCGGCTACCGCGAGGGCAGCCTGGAGATCTGCCGCGAACTCACCCAGCGGCTTGGCGTCGACTGGCACGTGGTCAGGACCCGGGACTTGGCGGGGTACACGATCGACGAGTATGCGCGGGGGGAGAAGGGACCCGATGCCCACGGGCGCGCGCGGCCTGCCTGCGGCCCCTGCGGCGTCTACCGGCGCATGGGCCTCAACCAGGCCGCCCGCGACGTAGGGGCAGCGGCTATCGCGACGGGCCACAACCTAGACGACACGGCGCAGACGATCCTGATGAACCACCTCAACGGCGACGTGGAGCGACTCGCCCGCCTGGCGCCACACGACAAGGTTCAAGCCGGCATGGTGCCGCGCCTCATCCCGTTTCGCACGATCCCCGAGAAGGAAGTGCTGCTGTACGCGCTTCTGAACGACCTGCCCATCCACGACGAGGCGGAATGCCCCTACGCCGCCCGGGCGCAGCGGTTCTTCCTGCGCGACACGCTGCTGGCCATCGAGGAACGCAGCCCCGGCACCCGCCACACCCTTGTCAAGGGACTCGACAAGCTCAAGCCCCTCTTGGCCGACGCGTTCGGAGCCGCCGGCGCCGGCGCCTGCAGCCGTTGCGGCGAGCCGGCGAGCGGGGAGTTGTGTAAAGGGTGCCAGTGGCGCGCGTAGCGCGGCGGTGGCAGCCGACCCGGGGGAGGGAAGACGCGGCCCGCAAGGGCCGTGACGTTTGCCAGTGGCGCGCGTAGCGTGACCGCTCAACGGCGGGGGGAACTACAGGTCCGCGCTTTTGCACGAAAAGAGATACCCTTGCCGCCCCCGCCGACGGAGTCGGTGGAAGAGCCTACTTGGAGGCGGCAAGGGCGAGAGGGAACCCCTGGAGGGGGTTGGCCGGGGCGGTTGGGAGGGTCCGCCCCGGCGGAGGTGCTTGGTTAATTCGGAGGGAAGAGAGGAGAAGGGGGCTCAGGGTGGTAGGTGTTCAGTTGATACTGTCGATGCCGAAGCGGCCCCGCTCGCGGCTCATGGACTGGGGGCGCTCGACGGGGTAGCCAGCACTGCGGCGAGCCGCGGCGGGCTCCTGTTCGCGGAAGTTGACGAGCCCGTCGCGGTTGCGCTCGTCGGCCACGGGCGCCTTCTCGATGGTGCTGATGCCAGTCATGATCGCCATGACTCGGCAGCGGCCTTCGAATTCGGGGATGACGCGGGCGCCCCAGATGACGTTGGCGTGGCTGTCCAACTCGTAGGTCAGGGCCTCGGCAACTTCTTCGGCGTGCTTGAGCGTCAGGTCAGGGCCGCCCGTGATGTGGACCAGGCTGCCGGTGGCGCCGCGGTAGTCCACGTCGAGCAGGGGGTGGCTGATGGCTTCGTTGACCACGGCGGTGGCGCCGTCGGTGGTCTTGGCCTCGCCCCAGAGCAT
>JBFJVP010000289.1:0-4279 GCA_041624075.1 Thermoplasmatota archaeon
GGGGTCCTCGCTGCCCGTGGGGTCGGTGTACGTGAATACGATCTGGTCCTGTTCGAGGAGGCGCTTGTACGCGTCTTCGTCGGCCATGAGGAACTTGCCTTCGGCGTGGCTGCTGATGATGGTGCGCACTTCTCCCTTGGGGATGGTTTGCGTGAACTTGCAGGTGCCGTTGTTGACGTGGCGCAGCAGGCTGGGGCGGCACTCGTAGTGGCCGGAATCGTTCAGGTGGAGCGCCGCAGTGGGCGCATCGGTGAGGTACACGCCATCCATGTCGGGGAGCATTCCGAGCTCCACCAGGATCTGGAAGCCGTTGCAGATGCCCAGTACGGGTTTGCCCGCCGCCACGAACTCCTTCAGATCGTCGCCGAGACGGCTCTTCATGCGCGCAGCCAGAATCGCGCCGGCACGGATGTAGTCGCCTGCGGAGAAGCCGCCGGCGATCCACAACCCATCGTAGTCGGACAGGTTGCGGCGTTCGTGGTCGGCCACGTCGTCGCCCGTCAACTGCTTCAAGTGGATGGCTTCGGCGTCTACGCCCAGCTCGCGCAGGCAAGCCACCGATTCGTCCTCGGAGTTCGTGCCCTCGATGCGCAGCACCGCCCAGGAGAGGCTCACGTGGCCGCCGAGATGGAACGGGTAGAAAACGGGTTGGGCCGTGGGCCGGTCGCACGCCCGGGTCACCGGCTGGCTGCGCTTTCGCCAGGGGACGTAGGGTTTGCGCGCCACGCTCGGCAATGGTCGAGGCGGTACCCCATAAGAAGAAGTCCAAGGCGTACCTGACCGATGCGTGTCCCGGCTCCTGGTTGCGGCGATCTTGTGTTCAATGCTAACTGGTTGCGTATCCAATGCGCCCTACGACAGCACGGGCGAGTCCTGGCTACGCTGCTACCACCCATGGCCATGTGGCGACGGCGCCGAATGGCCGGCAGGCCTCGTGGGGCCGTTTGATCTGCGTGCGCACGAGCACCTCCGCGTGGACTTGGACACGGGGGTGACCCTGGATGGCGCGGTGTGGTGGCCGGACGTGCCTGAGGGCGTGGACGTGCCCCTGATTTTGTGGGCGACGCCGTACGGCGGGCAGTGTCGTTACAGTCGCTTGGACGACACGGTTTTTGGCGTGCCGCAGGGGCGCGTGCAAATCCATTGCGACGACGCGCCCAAGGACCAGGGGGACGGGTTCTTCGAGTACCTGGGAAGCCACGGCTACGCGTTTGCCATGTTCAACGTCCGGGGCACTGGCCTGAGCAGCGGTTGTTACGACTACTACGGGCCCGACAGCCGCGCCGATCTGGCGGCGCTGGTGGAGGCCTTGGCGGAGCTGGACGGCGTCAACGGCCGCGTGGGAATGTGGGGCATCAGCGCCATGGGGACCACGCCGTTCATGGCTGCCGTGGAGGCGCCGATGTCGCTCAAGGCCATCATGCCATCTGGTATCATCAGTGACTTCTGGCTCAACCGCTTCACGCCGCAGGGAGCCATGCCCACCAGTTACGCGGCGTTTGGAGCCGGGTGGCCAACGTTCAACAGCGTGGTTCCGCCGGGGGGCGCACTCACCAACGTCGACATCGACGCGTACGGCCATGCTGCCGGCAACACGCTCGACCGCCTGTGCGCCGGCGCCATCGACAACGCATCCACGTCCGTGAAGGGGCAATACACGGACGACCGCGACCCCCAGTGGTGGGATGCCCGCAACATGGCACCACTCATGGGCCAGATCGAGGCGGCGGTCTTTGTTCAGCAGGGCTTGTTTGAGAGCGGCCACGCCTTCCAGGAGGACGCGATTTGGGACCTGATTGAGGCGCCCAAGCGCATGCTCGTGGGATCCTGGGGCCACGATTTGATCCCGGATGAGCACTTGGAGGATTACCCCCACCCGCCCGGGAACGCCACCCTCGACGTGGTGCTGGGCTGGTTCGACTTCTGGCTCAAGGGCGTCGGAGACCCGCCCCGCGTGGGCGCCGTCGATGTCAAGGACACAGGCGGCGCCTGGCACGAGTGGGCCTCTTGGCCGCCCGCTGCCGCAGAGGAGGCCCTGTACCTTGGCGCAACGGGCTTGGCTCCCGCTCCCGGCGAAGCCGCGTCGTTTCGCGCCATCAGCGACGAGAACGGCGCGCTGTGCGGGGCTGCGGCGGTCGCAGACGATACCGGGACGCGGGTCGTTTACCTCAGCGAGCCCCTCGACGCGAACGTGCTGGTTGCAGGAAACCCCCTCGTCTACCTTGAAATCACCAGCGACCAGCCCGGGGGCATCGTTGCCGCAGACTTGTTCGCGGTGGGCGACGACTTGTGCGACGAGCCGGTGCTCGTGGCGTTCGGCGGCGCCGATCTGCGCCACCACGACGGCAGCGGCGTGGGCAAGGCGTTCCCGACGGGTCAGGCCACGCCGGTGCGCGTCGATCTCGACGGCGTTGCGCACGCGGTCCCGGCCGGCAAGCGCCTCGCGATCGTCTTGTCGGCCGATGGCGCCCGCGAGTACCGTGGCGCCCCCTACGCGCCGGTGCTGGAGATCGGTGCCGGCAGCCACATCGTGTTGCCCCTGGCCCGGGGGACCCTTGGCGGCGAGTCGCCATCCGTTGACTACCCGCCCCGCCCCCGGGTGCCGTGAACTTTTGGCGTGGCGCTTGGCCGGGCGGTGCCGGTAGGCTTGACGGTCCAACGGGGGTGCGGATGCGCAGCCGACTTCACCAGCCTGGTGGCTCGCGTGCCGCGTCGCGATAAAAGGGGAAGGACGAAGCAAGTAGCGCCTGAAGGCGCAGGAAGCCTAGCTGTCCGGCGGGTAGTCGCACTCACGCACGCTGAGGCAGCGCGGGTAGGGGTCGTAATCTGCCACGAAGCAGTCCCGGTCTCCGGGTTGCCAGCCGTCTGCGCAGCCGGTGATGCGCTCGGCGGTGGCGGAGGGGGCCACGGTGACGGCCGCGCCCAGCACGAGCAAGCCGACGATGAGGAGGGCCTTGGTTGTCGAAGGTATGGACATCGATCCGGGCAAGGCGGCGCCTGGCTAAAGCTGTGGTCGGATTGGAACCGGTTGCGTGCGGCGTGTTTGAAGGCGCTACGCACCCATCAGCTTGGCCATGGCGTCCCGCCACGCGGAGCGCAGGTCTTCGATGTCCTCTGCCAGAAGCTCCCCACCGCTGCGGGCAACGCGCAACTGGCCGGTGTTGGAGACGGCCCCAATCGACTTGGCTGGCACGCCAGCGACCTTGGCCGCTTCGAGCACGCCCGCGACGGCGTCTTGGGGCACTTCCAGCAGCCAGCGCGTGTTGGATTCGCTGAAGAGAAGGTGGTCGTCGCGCAGATCGGGCGCAACGTCGGACACGTCCACGTCGGCGCCGAGTCGGCCGGCGAAGCACATTTCGGCCAAGGCGACGGCGAGGCCGCCTTCACTAAGGTCGTGGGCTGCGCGCACGTGGCCCGCCTCGATTTGGTCGACGACGAAGTTGGCGCCGGCTTGCAGCCGCTCCGGGCTGGTTTGAGGCACCCGTTCGCCGCTGAGGCCCAAGTGTTGCAGCAGCGCGCTGGAGCCAAGTTCGCGGGCCGTTTCGCCGATGAGCAGGATGGCGTTGCCGGCCTGCTTGAAGTCCATCGTCGTCGCGTTCTGGAAGTGCTGGAGGATCCCGACACCCATCAGGGTGGGCGTAGGCGGGATGCTGCCGGTGGGGCCCTCGTTGTAGAGGCTGACGTTGCCGCTGCTGAACGGGATGTCCATGGGCCTGGCCATTTCGCCCAGGCCGCGGGTGCACTCGTAGAGTTCCCACATCCGCTCCGGCTTCTCGGGGTTGCCGAAGTTGAGGTTGTCGCAGAGGCTGCTGATGCGGGCGCCGACGGCGGCGAGGTTACGCACCACTTCGTCCACGGCGCTGGCGGCACCCCAGTAGGGGTCTTGGGCACAGTAGCGCGGGTTGACATCCGAGCACAGGGCAAGGCCCCGGTCGGAGTCAGGCACAGGCTTCAGGACGGCGGCATCGCCAGGGCCCTCGGAGCCGATGACGCCCTGCAAGGGCTTGATGATCGTGTTAGCGCGCACTTCGTGGTCGTACTGGCGCACCACCCACTCTTTGCTCATGATGTTGGGCTGGGCCAGCACTGATCGAAGGACGGCGCCGAGGTCTTCGGGGCGCTCGAAGTCGAGGAAATTGTCGCGGTCGATGACGCGCTCCTTGACGGGCCGGTCGTACACCGGGCCACCGGTGCTGAAGGCCAACTCCAACTCCATGATGGGGTCCCCGTCCAGCAGCACGCGGTTGACCTGCTCCTCGATGACGCGGCCAACGACCAC
>JBFJVP010000290.1:0-4260 GCA_041624075.1 Thermoplasmatota archaeon
ACGCCGAACCAGTGGCGCTCGCTGCGGTGGTGATGCAGCATGTGGCGAGCCCGCAGCCAGCGCATCCAGGGGGTGTGCAGCGTGGCGTGGACCCGATGAGCGGTGAAGTGCACGTATTCGTAGTAGGCCATGCCCAACAAGAGCCCCCCGAGCAAGCTCAGTGCGCCACCCAAGCCCAGCACCGGCCAGAACGCCGCAAGCAGGAAGGGCGCGAGGGCGGCGGTCGCGCCGGGGAGAAACAGCACGGACAGATCGCGCGGGCGGCGGTGGTGGTTGGCGTGAAACTGGGTCAGGTGCCGGGCGCGCCATGTGTCGTGCCCGGCGTGGAGAATCCACCGGTGCAGCGCGTACTCGATGGCGAGAAAAGCCGCGAAACCCGCGGGCACCAGTGCGAGGTCCAAGGGTGTGGCCAGAAGCGCCATGCCAGCGCCGGTTGCACCGCCCACGAGCCACTTTGGCCACATGCGCCGGTGTATGAAGAACGGTGCTAGGCTGCGGTCCGCCATCTGCATGTGCATAACTGGGCCGGAAGCAGTGGTAAGCCTTGCGAAGGGCGCAGCCCTCGGACGCACGTGGTCGTGGTCGCTGGCTCGAATCAAGCCGGCTGGCGCTCCGGGGGCCAGCGGCGGTTGACCCCGCAGGTCAGCGGGAAGCTAGGCGATCGGTCGCCGTATGAACTGGTGGCCCGATGCGGCTGCCTAGCTGACGAACTCGAAGCCCGCGTCCGCCTTGTTGGCGATGGCGGCGGCGATGGGGTCGTCCTTGCTCATCAGCACCCGGCGCATGGCCTCGCTCGTGGTCAACAGGGTCTCCTTGCCGTGGCGCAGTTTTTCCAGAACGCCGTATGTCACGAGCTTCTTCACGTGGAAGCTGGTGAGGGCCGCACTGATTCCAAGCGCTTCCGCGACTTGCTTCTGGCTCGCCATGGGGTGGTGCACGACGAAGGCGGCAATGCTGGAGGCCGTGTCGCTCTTGAGGGCGCTGGCCACCTCCATGTCGGCGCGGGAAACCGTGCCGCCGTTCTCGAAGTAGCACTTGTGGTTGTTGACGTTGCGCGCCGCCACCAGGCGAGCCTTCTCCAACTTGCTCAGGTGGTGGGTGACGGTGCCCCATCCGACGCCCATGTCGCGGGCGATCTGGCTGGCATGGATGCCGGGGGTCGTCTGGATGGCCTGGAAGATCTGGCCGCGCACCGGGTGCTCCAGCAGTTCGTTGTCCTGAATGCGGCTGAAGCCGGCGAGTCCGCCAATGCCGCCCAGGGGTCCCAGGATGCCCCAGCGTTTCAGGGCGTTCCAGCCGGCCCATCCACCGACGCCTGCGCTGGCGCTGGCACCCGTGATGGCGATGGCACCAAAGGCGGCTGGGTGCATGGCGGAGGGGCGCAGGTTGTTGACGAAGCCGACGTAGGCCATCAAACCGTCAAGGCTGATGCCGCCCACCAGCGCTGCCGCCCAAGCCGTGGAGTTGCCAACGGCTGCGGCGACGAATCCCACGAGGCCACCCGCAGTGCCCAATGCAGCCAGTGCCGCACGGCCGCCGGTCACGCCGGCTCCGGCAAACGTGGTGGCCAGCAGGGCGCCCGTGGTGGAAACGCCCTTGACAATGGCGACGGACGCGTCGGCGAGGGCGGTAGCAATGGCCCCGAGCGCGCGCCCTGCGGCCGAGAGGCCGCCGGCGATGCCACGCCCTGCTGACTCAATGGCCTGGCCCGTGCCGTCGACGGCGTCGCCCAATTCCTGGGTGACGGTATCCACGACCTGGCTCAGGGTGCCGTCCGGCGTGGTCACGTTGCCGTTCACCGGGTCTTGGGCGCTGCTGGGTGCAGCAACCAGGCTGGCGACGAGCAAAGCGACGACGAGGCGGTACAGGCGCATCCTACTCTTCACCCCGGCTTTTTGATATAAGGGCTTGTTGGTGGACTGCTTGAGTTGAGGGGGTTCGGCGCCGCCTACAGATCTTCCTCTTCCGCTTGCTCTGCCTCCCACGCCAACTGCTGCGCCCGCTCCAAGCGGGCAACGAGCTTGGGGTGCGGGTCCCTGCCGGCTGCGGCGATGTAACGCTCCAGCACCTCCACCTCAGCATGGGGTTGCTTGTACCGGCGCAACAGGATCGCAATGCGCTCATACGGCTCGTGGCCCACGCCGTGGGACGTGGCCTGGTGGTACCGTTCCCAAGCCAGCACGGACTCCTGGTGGGCCTGCAGTGCCCCCTCATCGTCGCCGTCCTCCTCCAGGCGCCGTCCCTCCTCGTACGCCGCCTGTGCCAACTGCTTCTCCTCGTCCTGTTCCTGAACCTTCTTCAGCGCCCGCTCGGCGAAGGCCGCAGGGTCGCGCTTTTTGGGCTGTCGCTTAAAAACCATTACTTGCCCTCCACCGGGCCGGAAGCACGCGCGTCGCTGGCGCGTCGGCCCGGCGACGGTCGTTCTTCGGTCGGGGTCATGAGTGCCCAGTCCCGGACCTGCACGAAGGGCTTCCGGTCGATTAACGCAGGCATGCAGGGGGCTGACTGCGCCATCGGATCAGCCGATCCAGGTGTACGCGCGGCCCCAACTGGAGCGCGCCAAGGACGCAACACGCTCCACTTCTTCCCCTGGCACTTGCTCCAAGGGCCCCACGATCGTGGGCTGGTAGTGGAAGGCGTAGACCCGCGCCACGAACTCGTGCAGCGGCAACGACGACTCCCCCTCATTCTCGCCATGGCCCCGCACCGTGGGCCTGATTGCTTGGCCCCAATCCTGTCGTCCCTCCTCGTTGGGATTGTAGAAGTATGCTCGCAGGGCGCCCGACGCATCTGTGGGATCCGGTTCAACGCGCTGCAACAGGACTGCGTGGAAGCCAAGCAAGTCGGCATGGGCGCTCGTGATGACCAAGCCAATCGGGTTCGGGTAGGCCAAATCGTGGCCCCCGTTGTACTCGGGGTGATGGCTCGCATAGAAGAGGCGCACGAAGCCGGCAAAGTCGCCAACGTGGTGGGTGTAAGGGTCGAAAGCGGAGCGAAAGCCCTCCGGTACGATGCGGCCATACAGAGCCCGGTTCACCCACGCGTGGGCGTCCTGCCCCCGGCCGGCTGCCCGCCTCATCATCTCGTTGTACAACTTGTCCAGGTGCGGCACCAGGATCAGTGACACGGGGTCCAGTTCCGTGTGCAGTTCCGGCGCCAGCCCTTCCAGGAGGTCCCGCGAATGCAGCCAATGGCCCTCGAATGGCATGGCAACGTCGCCGTCGCGGGCAGCCGCCGTCAGCAACTCCAGCAGGTAGCCGGGGCGATGCTGGCTCCAGATGCTCATGCCTCGCGCCGATTGACACGTGGGGTTGTGGCCTTGGCCAATGCCCAGCGGCTGCCCCAGGACACTGATTGCGCCAGCGACCAGCAGGGCGTTGGGCGACGGAGCGTCGTGAGCGGCGCGGCCCACCATGAGCATCCGCTGCGCTTGGTCGTCGAGATCCAATGTGGCCAAGCGGCGCAACCCCTCGATGACGGGCTTGCGTGCCAACAAGCCCCGCTCGATCAGGCGAGCCAAACCGTACACGGCGTCCACGGTTTGCTCATGAATGGCCAGGTCGACCAAATCCTGCACCGTGCGCAAGTGCAACTCCATCTCTGTGCGGCCCCGTGGATCCAGGCCCAGGGCCGGCGCCAGCAGATCGGGCTCGAAGTGGCTCAGGTGACGCAACAAGGCGGTGTGCTGGACGCAAGCGAGGCCCGTCGAGCGAAGACTGGCGGCGCTGCGGTGAACCTCAACCTCCAACTCCTCTGGCGTTGCCTTTCGCAGCGCCTCGCGGTACTCGCGGGCGCCGCGAAACCGCTGACTCATCGGTGTCGGGCCCAGGATTGCCTCCACCAATGCGTCAAGGCGATCGTTGGCGGCTTCCGCTGCCCCTGGCAACTTGGCCAGCAACCGGATTTCCGTGCGCAGGGCCGCCGTGCGAATGGGGCGCTGGGCGCAGATCGCCTCCAGTTCGTCCGTCGCCAACTGGATCAAATCCGCGCTGGGCAGGTTGGCCAGCAGCAGGCGAAACAATTGGTGCGGCAACTCCGGATTGGGGGGATCTGCACCACTGGCGTCCGCCATCCGGGACTCCTCGGTTGACCGGGGGAACACGAAGTTCAAGTTGATGGCGACCACTTTTTCCAGAAATCTGCGCGCCTCCCCGGGGCTCATCACCGGATGGGTGCAGCGCTCGTTGGCAATGGCGAGTACCCGCAGTTCGCTCAGCGTCTCCATGATCGGGTGGCGGCCCCCCACGGCAAACGAGCCCG
>JBFJVP010000291.1:0-4256 GCA_041624075.1 Thermoplasmatota archaeon
CCCCAGGGGGCTGGCTCGATCAGCACGCACGACCAGCTCGACAAGCTGGAACTGCTTGGCATCGTTGGCGAGCGCGACCAATTCGCGCTGCGAGGCGAGGGCGTCTACGTCCGCTTCGTGCTAGAGGGTGTGCCCGCCATCTCTGGCGGTGCCTTTGGCAACGACATCGTCAAGCTGCCGATGAGTGGTCGGATCCAGACGATCAGCCTGGAATTCATCCTGAACCTGGCGGGTACCGTGGCCGACACGTACGTGTTGTTCAACGCCGTGGGCGTGCCCGGCATCGATGTCCGCTGGCCTGCCGGTGTGGGTTCCATTTCCACCACGGGTGCACTGGACGACTTGAGCTTGGTCGCCATTGTGGGCCCGCGCAGCGGCTTCAACCTGGCCGGCAACGGCTTGTCGGTCAAGTTCAACCTCGAAGGAGTGCCCCGCATCTCGGCGGGCGCCTTTGGGGCGGAGAAGTTTGCCCTGGACCTAGATGGCAAGATCACCAACATCGTGTTGGAGTTCATCCTGAACAACGCCGACGACTCCACGGACGGCTATGTGCTGTTCAACAGCAAGGGCGTTCCCGGGTTCTCGATCGCATGGCCCGAAGGCAAGGGTTCCATCAGTACCGCAGGAACCCTTGATCTGCTCAGCCTCGTCGCCATCGTCGGTCCGCGCAGCGGCCACAACCTGGCGGGTGAGGGAATCTCGGCCAAGTTCGTGGCCAAGGGCATCCCGGCCATCAGCGCCGGCGCCTTCGGCGGTGAAGTGTTCGACTTGGGGCTGACCGGGCAGATCAAGGAGATCTCCTTCGAGTTCATCCTGGATCTGGCTGGCACGGCAACCGACGCCTACGTGTTGCTCAATGCGCTGGGCGTGCCCGGCATTGCCGTGTCGTGGCCAGATGGCGTGGGTTCGATTTCGACCAACGCTGGCCTGGATCTGTTGAGCCTGACGGCGATCATCGGCCCCCGCAAGGGCTTGGATCTCAACGGCAACGGCTTGTCGGCCAAGTTCTGGATCAAGAACATGCCCCAAGTGACCGCCGGCTCTTTCGGCGGCGAAGTGTTCTCGCTGGATCTGGATGGCAAGATCGAGCAGATCTACCTGGAATTCATCCTGAACCAAGCAAATGACTCTGGCGACGCGTACGTGTTGTTCAACTCCAAGGGCGTGCCCGGCATCTCCGTGGCTTGGCCTGATGGAGCCGGCACGTTCAGCACCGGCGGTAGTCTGGATGAGTTGAACCTCGTGGGCATCGTTGGTCCCCGCAAGGGCCAGACGTTGGTCGGCGAGGGCTTGTCGGCCAAGTTCGTGGCCAAGGGCATCCCCGCCATCTCGGGCGGCGCGTTCGGCGGCGAGGTCTTCAACTTGGGCCTCACGGGCCAGATCACCCAGATCGCCTTCGAGTTCATTCTAGACTTGAGTGGCACGGCGACGGATGTGTACGCGTTGTTCAACTCCGAGGGCGTGCCCGGCATCTCTGTGGCGTGGCCCGACGGAGCCACCACCATCAGCACAACCGACACGCTTGACCTGCTGGACTTTGTCTTGATCGTGGGTCCCCGCGACGCCTTGGCACTCAACGGCGAAGGCCTCTTTGCCCGGCTGACCGCCAAGGGCGTGCCGGCCATCTCGGCCGGTGGCTTTGACAGCGACGCCTTTAGCCTGGATCTGGACGGTGTGATCGAGCAAATCACCCTGCAATTCATCCTGGATCAGGCGGGCACCTTGGCCGACGTCTACGTGCTGTTTGATTCCAAGGGAATCCCCGGCATCAACCTGGGCTTCACGGATGACGGCGGCACCATTTCGACGCCGGCCCCCCTGGACCTGCTGAGCCTCACGGCCATCATCGGTGACCGGGACGGTACCGACCTGGTCGGCGAGGGTATGTCCGCCAAGTTCAGCATCGACGACTTCCCGAAGGTGACTGCCGGTGGCTGGAACAAGGACAAGATCTCCCTTGGCCTGGACGGTCGCATCAAGGACATCACTCTGGAATTCATCCTTGATCTCACGGGCACCACGGCGGACATCTACGCCCTGTTCAATGCCCAGGGTGTGCCCGGAATCGAGATTGGTCTGGGTGACTCGGGCGGCAGCCTGGGTACGACGGATACCCTGGATCTCATCGATTTGGTCGTCATCGTTGGCCCGCGCAACGACCGGGACCTGAGCGGCGAAGGCTTGTCGGCCAAGCTCCACTTGGAGGGCGTGCCCAAGCTCACTGCCAGCGGCTGGGACAAGGACAGCCTCAGCCTGGATTTGGCTGGTCAGATCGAACAGATTTCCCTGGAGTTCATCCTGGACTTGAGTGGCACGGCGACCGATGTCTACGCGCTGCTCAACGCAGAAGGCGTGCCTGGAGTCAACGTTGGCTGGGGCTCGGCGGGCGGAACGATCGGTACAACCGATGCCCTGGACCTGTTCGAGTTCATCGCCATTCTCGGTGGCCGCGACGGCAAGGACCTGTCGGGCAACGGCATGTCGGCCAAGTTTGTCCTCAAGGACCTGCCCAAGCTGACTGCTGGCGGCTGGGACAAGGACAGCCTGAGCCTGGATCTGGCTGGTCGCATCACGGAGATTTCCCTGGAGTTCATCCTTAACCAGGCCGGCACGGCCAATGACGCATACGTGTTGTTCAGCTCCAAGGGTGTGCCGGGCATCTCGGTGTCCTGGGCCGACGGCGGTGGCTCCATCTCGACGCAGGACACCCTAGACGAGATTGGCCTAGTCGGCATCCTTGGCCCCCGCTGGGGACAATTCCTGTTTGGAAACGGTGTTTCCGTGAAGCTGACTGCCAAGGCGATTCCTAAGCTCACGGGCGAATGGAACTCCGAGGGCTTCGAACTCGACATGGGCAACAAGAAGATCGAAGAGATCAGCTTCCAGGTTTGGCGCAACGCTGCCGGCAAGGGCGACGACATCTACCTGTTGCTTAGCGCCGAGGGCATTCCCAGCCTAACCCTGGGCAGCAGCGCTTCGGGCTTCAGCTTCGACACGCCCAACGGCCTCGACTCGGCAACGCTCATGTTCCGGAAGGGCCCAACCGCGTACAACCCGGCTGACTTTACGGGCGTCTTCGTTGGTGCCTACTTGCGCCCCGACGGCTACGGCACCGAGGACCCTGGCAAGTTGCAGTTTGGCCTGACCGCCAAGATCAACGGCTTCAAGGGGGCCAGTTGGTCATCGGATGACGCCAAGAAGAGCCAGGAGGTCGCCATCAAGTTCGTCAACGACCCAACGGTTCGCGTCGTGGCGGACCTGAAGACGACCGACCTCGTGGCGGAGGCGGACTTCACGCTGAGCAACCTGCCGGCGACCACCACGATCACCATCTCGCCGGAGGAGGCCAAGTACGAGGGCACTCGCGCTTGCTCCACCACGGCTTGCCACACGACGACGCCCTGGCTGCAGGGCTACATCGCCGCTGGCTTGCGCGAAGCGATGGACGACGCCGCGGAGCCGTACTGGCCATGGCAGACCACCAGCGACCCGGCGGGCAAGTGTACCCGCAACGGCAACTCGGTGGACTGCGGTATCATGGGCAACACGTTCCTGGATCTGATCAACAACCGGGTGGCTACCAAGTGGAAGATCGACGTCCCTGTCGGGACCGAGTTTACCTTCGCGCGCTCCGAGGCGGAGGGCGTGCCGTCCTTCAGTTCGAAATCGTCGGTTTCCCTGGGCAAGATGGATGTGCGCGTGAACACGCTGGTTCCGCTGCCGGTTTGGCCCCACGAACTGGATGTCATGGCGGTGGCGACGATCAGCAACTTGCCCACCACCATGTCGTTCTCCAACTCGATGGGCAGCAACAACGATCCGGGCAAGCCGTCCTCGGGCGGCAGTTCCACCCAGCCCATCGAGCGTGCCTTCCTTGGCATGCGCTTCGATGGCGACTGGTACGCGGACGCCAGTTCGGTCCACAATGTGCACTCGGACGTGACCAGCGCAGGGTTCCCCATCTGGATGACCCTGGAGGACATTCCTTCCGTCGTGGCCATCACCTTCGGCAAGCCCAGTTACGGCAAGGCGGACTGCGAGACCTGCGACCCCGGCCTGCCCCAGTTCATCTACTCGGCAAGTGCCAGCACGCTGGATGCAACGCTCTACATCAACATCGGCCAACTGTGGAACACCGTGGGCCGCGATTCAATCAAGAATGGCGGCTCCGACGTGCCCGGATGGGTCAAGGGCTTGGCTCAATACGACAGCCAGGGCCACTTGCTGTTGGAGTTGGACAACATTCCCCGCGACGG
>JBFJVP010000292.1:0-4252 GCA_041624075.1 Thermoplasmatota archaeon
CCACTTCTCCACATCGATGGCCGCCTTGCAGCCACTGCCCGCAGCCGTGATGGCTTGGCGGTAGCGATGGTCAAACACATCGCCTGCCACGAACACGCCATCGATGTTGGTCCGCGTCTGATTCGCACCCTCAGGCACCAGGTAGCCACTCTCGTCCATGTGAAGTTGACCCTTGAACAGGGCCGTGTTGGGCTTGTGGCCAATGGCAACGAAGAAGCCCTGGCACTCCAATTCACTGCTCGCTTCGGTCTTCAGGTTGCGCAGGCGGACGCCGGACACGTGGTCCTCGCCCAGCACTTCCTCAACCACCGTGTCCCAGATCACCTCGATCTTGTCGTGCTTGAGCGCACGGCTAGCCATGATCTTGCTGGCACGGAACTCGTCCCGGCGGTGAATGATCGTGACCTTGCTTGCGAACTTGGTGAGGAACGTCGCCTCCTCCATCGCTGTGTCGCCGCCACCCACGACGACCACATGCTTGTCCTTGAAGAAGAAGCCGTCACAGGTGGCGCACGCGCTGACGCCGCGGCCCTGCAACCGCTTTTCCGACTCCAAACCCAGCCACATGGCGCTGCTTCCCGTCGCAACGATGACGCTGCGGCCCTTGTAAGTCGTGGACGCCGTGGTTACCGTGAACGGCGTATCGCAGAAATCCACCTCCGTGGCGTCTTCGTCCACGAAGTCGGCGCCAAAACGCTCCGCCTGCTTGCGCAGATCCGCCATCATGTCGGGGCCCGTGACGCCCTCCGGGTAGCCGGGGAAATTCTCAACGTCACTCGTGAGCATCAACTGCCCGCCAGCCTCGAATCCCGCGATCACCTTGGTCTTCAGGAACGCCCGGCTCGTGTACAGTGCAGCGGTGCATCCGGCCGGACCGCTGCCGATGATCAGGACGTCGTAGAGGTCACTCATGGGCGCGCCACCCCGCCGCTATTCTTGGCGCTATGGGTTCGTGAGGAGCAACTCATCCGCCGTACGTTCGAAGGGCCCGTTCCGCTTGTACCAGGCCATACCCAGACGCCGAGTCATGGGGCGTGGCGGCGCCCGCAAGGGGCTCTGCGGAATCGACGAGCGCACGCTTGAGTGTCGCCACTTGGCTGCTCGTGGTCAGCGCCGGGCGCCCCTCCAGCAACATGGCCACCACCGCCGTGACAAAGGGCGTTGCCTGACTCGTGCCGCCAGCGCGCACGTACACATCCTCGGTCCAGGCGGACAGAATGTCGACGCCGGGAGCCACCAACTCCGGCTTCTGGTCTGGGTAGCAGCGGCCCTGCAAACCGCCGACCACGGGTGTGCGATCACAGCGACCATTGGAACCTCGGCTACTGAAATCGGCAACCCGCAGGTTCTCATCCACCGCGCCCACGGCGATCACGCCCGGCACGTCAGCCGGCGTGGACACATCATTGGCAGGCTCATCGGAGCCCGGGCCACTGTTTCCTGCGGAAACCACGACGACGATGCCTCGATCAAGCGCCCTCTGGGTCGCCGAACGGAGGGCATCGTCATTCAAGCTAAGAATGGAGGCCTGGCCGCCGAGGCTCATGGACAGCACCTGGGCCCTCTGACTGATGGCCCAGTCGATGGCGGCCACAATGTCGTCGCCCGCGCAGCCTTCCGTTCCACACACCTTGGCAATCAGGAGCAAGCTATTCGGTGCGCCGCCAAGCAGATCAACGCCCCCGTACAGGAGCTTGTCGCTGAAGCTGCTGCCCCGCGCCGAGATGATGCCTGCAACGTGGGTCCCGTGCCCGATGTCGTCGTACGCACTGGCCACTCCGTGGCGACCATGCACGTAGTCCCGAAAGCCCGTCAGCTCGCCGTTGTCTTGACGCCCATCGGTCAGGTGCTTCATGCTCGGGTGGGCGACATTGATACCCGTGTCCAGCACCGCGATCCGGACAGCCTCGCCGCGGCGCCCCGCGTCGTTAACATCACGGATCTGGGTCACCTCGTACGCCCACTCGCTTCGTGCCTCGCCGCCCAGACAGCCAGAACTCACAGTGGCAATCAGCAGCGCAAGCATGAAGACCGCCACAAAGCGGCGGTGCAGGGGACGGCTCACAGGTGGCGCCATGGGTTGATCTGGCCTAAAGACCCATCTTGAGCGCGACATCGGCCACCACAGGCATCCTGTAACGCTCGCCCAACACGACCTTGAAGATCCCGATCAAGGCCATCACCAGGTAGGCGAGCGTGGCCAAGAGAATCAGTGCCAGCACGAACTGGCTCAGCAACTCGATCTCGTCAACGAACAAGAGGAGGATGCCGAGCACCAAGGCTGCTACGAACCACAGCATGAACAGGACGCCGCCCTGCCGTGCGTGGAACTGCACGAACATGCTGTCCCGTTTTGCCTTAACGGGGATGATGAACAGGAACGCCAAGTAGCCAAGGACACCTAGCACCCGCTCTGTCGCCGTGATCCTCATTCCCGGCGTTCGATTCGAGGGTCGCTTATAGGGTTATTGAACAGCTTGCTGGATCATAAGGGCTCGCTGGGCGGAAACAACTGGGCCAGTGTCTGGCTGACCGGCCCCCGGCGAACCACTGCTTGATGGTCAAAGGGCGTGGGGTCGCGGTTGCAAATCACCAGGTCTGCTCCCTGGTCGAGCGCCTGCGCCGCGAGGCCGGCCACTGGCCAGACGCTGAGGCTCGTGCCGGCCACCACGAGCGTCGCGCATTGGCTGACGGCCTCCATGGCGCGGTTCATGCGATGGACCGGTTCTCCAAAGAGCACCACGTCCGGCTTGAGGACGCCTGAACACGGGCAATGCGGCGCCCGCCCGCCGACCTGCAGGGCAAGCGCATCCTCGACGGGGACGCGCTGGCCGCAGGCCATGCACACCACGTTGCGGCCGTTGCCGTGCACTTCGATGAGCCGATCAACAGGAGTACCCGCCTTGGCGTGCAACCCATCCACATTCTGTGTGATCAAGCAGCTAATGCGGCCGTCAGCCACCGCGAGCGCCAACACCCGGTGCGCTTCGTTGGGCTCGGCCTTCAAGTAGTCCATGGCGGCGATAAGGCGCGCGCGGCGAACCCAGAACTCATCGGGATCCGCGCGGAAGCGATCGATGGTGAACTCCATCGGGTCAAACTGGTCCCACACGCCGCCCTTGGACCGGAAGTCCGGAATGCCGCTCTCCGTCGACACGCCGGCACCAGTCAGGACGACCACGGGGCCCGCCAACTTCACGGCTGCCACAACTCGATGTCGTGTCCATCCGGGGTGCGCGCCCACGCGAAGCGACCCATGCCCTCGTATTCCTCGGGACCCACCACTTCGTTGTCACTCTGGCGCAAGCGGGCCACGACCGAATCCAGGTCATCAACTCGCAGGTTGACCATCATGGCTTGGCGACCGTACGGCTCGCGCTCCACCGGGCCGTCGGGCGGAGCGGGCGCCCCGTCGCGTGCCGGGTGAACGCCGATGAGCGAGAACGCCTCCCCGTCGCGGAAGATCACATTTCCACCCGAATCGTGGCGCGTGACATCAACGCCCAGCGCCGCCTCGAACCAGTCCAGTAAGCGGGCAGGGTCATGGCTGGACAGAAACACGCCGCCAATGGCCGTAACGGGCATGCCCTGGCACTGACTTGGATTACTTTTGAGCGTGACGAGATGGGCGCAGCAAGCACCTGACCACGGAGCCTTTAGGATAGCTTGGGCAAGATGCACTTCAAGGAAGGGCCCTTTGAGGAACTCTGGACCCAAAGCCCCGACTTCAGATCCTAGAATCAATTTCTATCGAAAACTTATTGACCCCTAGCGGTTTTTGCCGCCACATGGTGCGTTTGGTTGCTCCTACTGTATGCCTAATGATTGCTCTATCCGGGTGCGCAGGCTCCAGCGGACTCGATGAAACAGGGCGAACGGTGCTGGCTGAGGACCAGTACTACCAGTTCCAGTTCAAGGCAAACCGTCAGGTGACGCTTGAGCTAGCAGTTGAAGTCCACGACGGGCCAAACATTGATGTCTTCGTCATGGACGAGTTGAATTTCCAACAATTCGAAGCGGGCAACAGCTTCGTACATTACGAGTCGTGTGGCGGTGTTGCCGCACAGGGCTTCGTGCGTAGCTGCACCCTAAACGAGGGAACCTATTCCATCGTACTGGACAACACGAATGCCGGCAACGCCGCTCCGCCATTCAACGGAGTGGATGACGGGGCGGACGTTTCCTGGACCATCAAGGGGCTTTGAGCTGCGGCTCGCGCGGTCGCGATCGTTCCGCGGCCAGCGCCTTCGCC
>JBFJVP010000293.1:0-4248 GCA_041624075.1 Thermoplasmatota archaeon
ATGCCGGGTGCTTCCTGGCCCGGCGCCTCCATGGTTTCGTCGCTGTAGGCGTCGAACCGGAACTCCTCCACGCCGAAGGCCTCCTTGAACCGGTCGCTGGACGCCGAGGATTTGGCCTTCAGGAAGACCGACTGCAAGCCTCCGCGCTCTTCGATGCGGGTCATCTCGGCGGCCGACGGCTCCCCGGTCCGGGTAAACGTGATCGTGATCGGCTCGTTGTAACTGTACCACACCGCCATGTTGGCCGGGTCGCTGGCGTCGGTTTCGTACCGGTTGGGGTCAACCAAGTCCGCCGAGGTAATCGTAATGGTTTCGGGCTCCACCTTGAAGTCAACCCATTCCGGGTTGCTGGCGGTGCCGCTGAAGGTGACGACGATGTCCGTTGCCGGGTCATCGGGGTAGGTGCCATCTTCGCTGACTTCCCAGTACCAGCGGAATTCACCGGACAGCACCAGCGGCTCGGAAACCGGAGGCTGCATGCAGTCGGTGGGGTACATGCGGCACAGGGGCTTGTCGTCGAAGTCGAGGGCGATCAAGGGGTTGATCCAGCCACAGGGCGGGTTAGCCACCGCACAGTCTGCCTGCTCGTACTGACCAGAGGCGTTCAGGGCATCCAGCGCGTCGGCCGATGCCGCCGGGGCATGGGCAACGAAACTGAGGGCTACCAGGGCAGCCAACAACCGGGCGAACGTCATCGCGATTCGAGGTTCCGTGGTGCTACATGAAACTTGTGGAGGCGACACCGGCTCCCCTGGCCCCCATCGGTGGCCGGGGGGACCCGCGCAGGGCGGTCACGCACCGGTCAGATCCAAGGGCTTGATGGGAGCCAGAATGAGACCCGGGTCGCTGCGCCAGTCGACGGAGGGATCGTCGATGTACAACTCCACCTCCACGCCGTCCGGGTCCCGCACGTACAGACTCTTGGTGACGGTATGGTCGCTGGCACCGTCGATGGTCACGCCCGCTGCCCGCAGCTGCTCGACGGCGGCGCGCAATTGGGCCATGCTGTCGCCGATGTTCACGCCAACATGATACAAGCCGCGCCTTGGCCCAGGCGGCGAAGTCGGTGCATCGCCTACCTGGATCAACAGCAGTTCGTGGTGGGTACGCCCTGATGTTAGCGCGGCGGCTTTGCCTCCAAAAGCCCGACCGACCTCTCTGAAACCCAGCAGATCGCGCCAGAAGCGCAAGCTGCGCTCCAAGTCCTTCACGTAGAACACGACGTGCCCGAGGTGGCTGGCTTTCACGAATCTTGCATCAAAGCGCCGCTTAAGGGGCCCTGGTTGCGGCCAACGCTCTTCAGGATCACGGACTTCCGCCGGCGTGGCCATGCATCTCTTCACGGTGGACCAGGCGAGCGCACTTCTGCCCGATGTGGAGCGGCTGTTGGCCGAGGCCCGCACGGAACTGGCCGCCGCCCAGGACGCTGCCGCCAACCTGGAGGACCTGTTCATCATCTGGGGGCAGGCCGTGGGTGATCCCTCCTGCGAGGCCCACCCGGAATGGCTGGAGTACCGAAACCGCTTGGCGGCCAGCAAGCAACAAGTGGACGACAGGCTGCACAGGCTTGAGCAGATGGGCGTTCAGGTGAAGGACGTGGCGGAGGGCCTCGTGGATTTCCCTGCGCGCCGCGGCGACGACATCGTGTTGCTCTGCTACCGGGCAGGGGAAGGCAGGCTGCAAGCATGGCACACGCTCCAGGGTGGCTTTGCGGGACGACAGCCCCTGGAAAACCTGTAACCCGCGCCTAGCGCACGCGCCGCAATTCCTCGGCCTCGATCGTGGCGTAGCCGTTGGCGTCCCTCTTCAAGTGCCCACGAACCAGGATGCGTTCGTCGCGCAGATCACCGGGCTCGACATCCACGATGACGCCGATGACGTGCCCCTGATCCTCCAGCCGCACCATGTACCGGCCCCGGTAGGGCAGTACATCGGCAACCACGCCCCGGGTCTCGACCGTGACCCCGCTGCGACCCGCCAATTGCGCAATCGAACGGCGCTCCACGTACGCCGACGCCCGACTCTCCAGGGTGCGGTATTCGCTGACGAGTCTCTCGACGATGGCGGGATCGACCGTCCAGACCGCGAGCGCCCCCTCCTGGAGGCCCGCGGTGAACAGCAGGGCTCGCTGATGCTTCCCATCCAACGCAAACTCTGCGCGAACCGGCGGAACGTGGCGCACGTCGCAGGCGGCCATCAGGCCAGAATCTACCGTGCCCGAGGATAGGATCTTGCTGCCCGGCGGAATGCGCACATCAAGAACGTCCCCCGCCACGATCTTCGGCTCCCCAAACTCGGACAAGCGCCAGCCCGTGGTCAGCTTTGTCAGCACCTCGGGGTCGCCCCGGCGCTTCACCCCGGTCTCGATGGCGATGGCCACAATCAGGGCCCCGACCACGAAGCCGATAGCCGCAGATACCACATCGATGGCCATGGACGCCCGTTCCAAGCGCCGGGTGTACTTGAGGGGCGCGAGACGCAGCAGGCGCCACGAAGCCGGGCCCGGGGCCGACGCGAGTGCTTAAATGAAACCGCCCGCGTCGGTAAAGTCGTGAACACGTGTGACCGATCTGACGTTTCTTGGTACCGGGGGAGGCCGGTTCACGACGATACGTCAACTCCGCCAAACGGGCGGCATCTACATCCGGGACCGGGGACTCAATGCACACATTGATCCCGGGCCAGGCGCGCTGATCCATGCGCTCCGTTACGGCCTCGACCCGACCCAGACCGATGCCATTCTGGTGAGCCACGGCCATCCCGACCACTTCACGGACACATCCGTCCTGTTGGAAGGCATCACCCGCGGTGGCCTGGACCGCAAGGGCACCATCGTGGCGCCCCGGTCCGTGCTACGCGGCGTGCGGTTGCCCGACGGCAAGCAGTTGGGGCCGGTGCTCAGCCAGTATCACCAGAAGATGATGGCTCAGTGCCACGAAGTCAAGCCTGGCGATTCATTCACGTTGGAGGACATGTACCAGGTGACGGCTACGCGGCAGGTCCACAGCGACCCGGACACAGTGGGTTTCCGCTTCCGGCTCACCCACGGCCAAGCCAGTTACATCCCTGACACCCAGTACTTCGACGAACTCGCGGACTGGCACAAGGGCAGCCGGCTGGTGGTGTGCCAGATGACCAGGGGCGGCAGCAACCGCATTCCGTGGCACATGTGCACCGACGACGTGGAGCGCCTGGCCGACCAGATCCAGCCGCGCCTCATGCTGCTCACCCACTTCGGGTACCGCACCCTGAAGGAGGGCGATCCCGGTGTCTGGGCTGACCGGATCACGGAAACCACCGGTGTTCCAACCGTCGCGGCGCGCGATGGGCTGCGGGTGTCGATGGCGTCGGATTTCGAAATGAGCCTCGTTGGCGGGCCGGATGTCAGTGCCCGACCACGCGTCAAGCCACCGCAACCACAACGCGGATAAGCCGCGCTCCGGGTCGATTGCCGTGTCGCGGCTTGCCCTGTCGTGGGTCGTTGCCGGCGCTCTTCTCGCCGTCGGTGGCCTTGCCATCGGGGCGGCCAGCCAACAGGAGGAATTCCTGGAGTCGGCGGCCGGCGAGAACGGCGTGGGGCAGCAGGCGGCGGCGGGCAACTGGGTGCTGGCAACGGGCCTCATCGTTGCCGTTGGCGCCGCGATGTTGATCGTTGCCTTGTCACGGCAACCGCCCCTGCGGCGAATCTTGCCCGGCTTGGGCACCGTGGTGTCAGTGTATGCCTTGACGACCCTGTTGCAGAGCGCCTTTGTCAACGTCGACGCGCTGGTGGATTACCGGGTGGCCCACATGTCCGTCAACCCCATTATCCATGATTCGTCTGCGTCGCCTTCGGTCGCCCTCAGCGCCATGGCAACTTTTGCAGCGGCACTCCTCCTACTGGCAGCGTGCCTCGATCGGCTGCTGGTGGCAAACCCCGGCCCCCGGGGTTGGCCCCGATTGTGGCCGCCGCGCTGGCTGGCGGCGGAGCCCAACCTGCTGCCCGGCCCACCCCGGGGCCTTACACCGGAGGCTGCGCTGCGGCGCCACGCAGGTGCGACGGCCATCGCGCTGCCGTTTCTGGTCATCGCCGGGCTGGGCTCAATTCGCGTCTTGCTGCGCACGCCGGCCAGCGACCCGGGCGCCGGACTGGCCTTGGTCCTGATGCCCCTGGCGGTCCTTGCCTGCATGGCGTTGCTGTTTCTGGCACTGGCCAAGGCATGGCACTTGGCGAGCTTCATTCGCAACGGGCGCCTGGCGGACGTGGCG
>JBFJVP010000294.1:0-4234 GCA_041624075.1 Thermoplasmatota archaeon
CGATTTGATCATCTTCGACGAAGCCCACCGCGCCGTGGGCGACTACCCGTACGTCTTTCTTGGCCAAGAGGCGCTGCGAAGAAAGCCACGCGGGCGTCGCCTGGGGCTTACGGCCAGCCCAGGCCATGAGGTGCGCAAGATCGACGAGGTCCGCACCTGCCTCGGCCTCCAACACGTTGAGATTCGCACGCCCAACGACCCGGACGTTGCCGATTTCGTCCAGGATGTCGAGACCCAATGGGAAGTTCTGCCTCTGCCACCCTCCCTGCTTCGAGTCTCGGGCCGGCTGGAGGAAATCCAGGCCGAGAAGGTGCGCCAACTCAAGCACTTGGGTGTACTCAAGACGGGCGGCTCCAAGCCCAACCGGAGGGAACTGCTCGAAGCGGGCCAGCGGCTCCAGGCCCGCTTGCGGCAAACCCCAAACCCGCCCTCGGAGCTCTACCAGGGCCTCAGCCTCCAGGCGCAAGCCATGAAGTTGGCCCACGCCGTCGAGCTTGCCCAGACCCAGGGCGCGCAGCCCTTTCTCGAGTTTGCAGCCAAGCTGGACGGGGAGGAGTCGAAGGCGTCCCGCGTTCTCTCTGCTGATCGCCGCTTCCAGGAGGCCCGTCAGATCGCCCGGTTTGCCGATGACGATAATCCAAAGATGAAGCGCACGGCGGCGCTGGTGGCGACCCAGTTGGCCGAGAACCCGGACAGCCGGGTCATCGTCTTCGCCCATTTCCGGGGGACTTGCGAACAATTGGTGGCGGCGCTGGAACAGGTCGAACACGCTCGGCCTGTGCTGTTCGTCGGGCAGGGAAAGCGTGGCCACGCGGAGGGCATGACGCAGAAGAAGCAGGCGGAAACCGTGCAGGATTTCACCCAGGGCACCTACAACGTTCTGGTGGCCACCAGCGTCGGTGAGGAAGGGCTGGACATCCCCGAAACGGACCTGGTGTTGTTCTATGAGCCCATTGCCAGCGAAATCAGGGCCATCCAGCGCCGGGGGCGAACAGGACGAAAGCGTGCAGGCAAGGTGGTGGTCCTGATCACCAAGGGCACCAAGGACGAGGCGGCTCACTGGACTGCCCGGCGCAAGGAGAATCAAATGGTTCGCGAGCTCCAGCAGTTGCGTTCCCAGTTGCAGGGTGCTCCCCGTCGGGCTCCGGGCACAGCCCCACCTGGTGCAGCTCCATCGCCGGTTTCACCTGCCGGCGCGCCACAGCAGGCCCTTCTTGGCCAGGCACCTGTGGCCACCAAAACGTCGGGGGAGGCAGGTTCAACCGGGGCTGCGCCGCCTACCGTTCTTGCATCGGGGGCCGCTTCGGCCAAACCGTTGGCTGCCGGCCCCAAGATCGTGTGTGATGCACGGGAGCAGGCGGGAGCGGTCGTGCGAAGGCTGCATGAGAAGGGCGCGGCGGTGGACGTGCGCACGCTGGAGGTGGCTGACTATGTCTTGTCGGATCGCGTGGCCGTTGAGCGGAAGGAAGGGCGAGATTTCGTGGATAGCCTGGTCGATGGGCGGCTCTTCGAGCAGATCCGCAGCCTTGCGGCGTACCCGAAGCCGGTCCTCATCTTGGAAGGCTCCCTGTATGGACACCGGGGCGTCAGCGAGGAAGCGCTGCTGGGCGCCGTGGGTTCCATTGGCGTGGATTTTGGGGTGACCGTGCTGCAAACAGCCGACGCCCGGGAAACCGCTTCGCTGCTTCTGGCCATTGCACGTCGTGAGCAGGGGCGGGGCGGTCGGAAGGTTGCCTTGCGCCCCGGCCGCGTTTCCATGAGTGACCGGGAGCGTGCACTGTATCTCATTGAGGGATTGCCCAACGTCTCCGCGACGCTGGCGCCGCGAGTGCTCGAGCACTTTGGCAGCGTGGCTGCAGCGGTGGCTGCAAGTGCCGACGCCTGGTCGGCCGTGGAAGGCATTGGGCCAAAGACGGCGGCGGAGATTCGCCGCGTGCTCGATGCGGTCCATGCTTCACCGGTTTCGCCGCGGCCCGGCGGCGCCCCGGCATAGGGACCGTCCCCAGGAGTCCGCCACCGAAACGGTTTAAGAGGAGGCCCCAGTCGGCGGCGCTATAACGGCTCACGCCGGGGTGACTTTCCATGGCCAAGGTTGATGACATTAGCGCCGGGCTCGACATGCTGATCGAGGACACGAGCGTCCCCCGCAACATCCGCCGGGCGGCCACGGAGGCCAAGGGTTTGCTGGCCGACGCGTCGGAGCCCCTGGACGTCCGCAAGGCGAAGGCCATTAGCACGCTGGACGAGATGGCCAACGACCCCAACATTCCGCTGCATGGCCGCACCCTGCTGTGGAATATCATGTCCCAACTCGAAACCCTCGCGTAGGGTTTGCTAGCTGGTGGCGGTGCCTTCACCGCCCGCGATGGTGGGTCTTTTAACCCCTCAGCCCCCCTGGTTGCAATGGATGCAGCAAGCAGGGCGGACAGTGGGCACGATCTACGATGACATTACCTCGACAGGGTTTACCATCGCGGTGTCCGACCCAACCCTGCGACGCCTGGACTACGTGGAAGCTGACCATCAGGGGCGCCGCGTGCTGGGCCAAGTTGAGCGCGTTGAGCGAGTCAGCAGCCTGAGCCACGAGCAAGCCCTCGCGGTGACTGATGGTGAAGAGGTCGGGGGCGGGGACAAGCTTTCGGCTCATGTCCGCGTCATTGGCTACCTCGACGAGAGGCGCAGGGTGCAGGTGCCCCGCACGCCCTTTGCCAGCGGGCAAGCCGTGATTTCAGCAACGGATGACCTGGTGACGGCGTTGTTGGGCCTCCATGGCCCTGAAACCGGAGGTGCGCTGTTGGGCCTTGTCAAGGGCGACAGCATTCCGGTCCACCTGGACCTGAACGTGTTGGCCCAGAAGCACGTTGGTGTTTTGGCAAAGACTGGGGCTGGCAAATCGTACACCGTAGGGGTCCTGTTAGAGGAATTTCTGAAAACTGGCGTGCCTTTGGTGATCCTTGACCCTCACGGGGAGTATGGGAGCCTGCGCAATGCCAACGTGGATGACGGCGAGTTGGAGGCAATGGTCCGGTTTGGCATCAAGCCGAAGTCCTTCAACAAGCAGGTGAAGGAGTTTGCTCTGGATACGGCGCTCAACCCGGATGCTCAGCGCTTGGTGCTGGAGGGTTTGAACCTGGAAGCGCGGGAAATCGTGGATTTGCTGCCTGCCAAGTTGTCTGGTGCACAGGTTGGTGTGCTCTACCAAGCCGTCAAAGAAGTAAAGGAGACTATTCCGGCTTACACGATCAAGGATGTCATGGATGCGGTAGCTCGCAACAAGGCTGCCTCGAAGTGGAATGTGCTCAATGCGCTGGAAGCCCTAGACGCAACCGGCGTTTTCGACATCCGGGGAACTCCCTTGCCCGACCTGGTCAAGGACCAGCAATGCACCATCATCAACCTCAAGGGCGTGGCGCCCGACATCCAGGAAGTGGTCGTTACCCGCCTCGCCCAAACGTTGTGGGAGTCGCGCAAGCGCGGTGAAGCGCCCCCCCACATCCTGGTGGTCGAAGAGGCCCACAACTTCTGCCCGGAGCGCGGAATCGGCAACGCCACCAGCGGCGCCATCATCCGAACCGTCGCCAGCGAAGGCCGCAAATTTGGCCTCGGGCTCGTAATCATCAGCCAGCGCCCTGCCAAGATCGACAAAAACGTACTGAGCCAATGCAACACGCAGATCATTCTCAAGGTAACCAATCCCAATGACTTGAAGGCCATCGTGAGCAGCATTGAGGGCATCACTGGCGACACGGCAGACGAGGTGCAGCGGCTTCCCGTGGGAACTGCCCTCGTGGCCGGTGGTGGCTTAACGCAACCAGTGGTCGTCGATATCCGCCCGCGTCACACGAGCCATGGCGGCCGCAGCATCAAGATCGTGCCCGGACCAAAGATTGCAAGCAAGGCGCCCGGGCCCGTTGCCGCTCCTGGTCCTGCACCCAGGCCTCAGCCGCGTGCTGCCGCGCCATCGCCAGTACCTCCGCCAACGGAATCGAGCCCGCTCAGCGAGCCCGTGCCAGCACCCACGCCGCGGGCCACTGAGGAGCCGGCCAAGGCCGTGAAAAACCCCCTGTCACCAAACGGGGCCGCGCCGACATCAGACAGAGCTCCTCTCACCCGCTCCGAAATCGAGCGTAAACGTGCGGAGGCCCGGCGCGCACTCGACGGTCCGACGGGCGTCAAGAAAGAGAACAAGAAGCCCCCCGTGCGCAAGGAACTGATTGGCTTGCTGGATCCGGAC
>JBFJVP010000295.1:0-4196 GCA_041624075.1 Thermoplasmatota archaeon
CGAAATCGTCCACGTGGACACGCAAGCGCCCTACACGTTCCGGTACGATCCCTGGCTGGTTTTCCCAGCGACCCACACCGTGACGGCGCGCGCATTTGATGGTGCTGGCAACCACGCTGATGATTGCCGCAGCGCCGCCGGCGTTGGCAACATTGGGCCTCATCCCCTTGGCCATGGCGTTCCATTTGACACCCTTACGCCTCGGACGGCGAGCCAGGAGGCAACCCTGGGGAGCCGCTGCACGGCCGCCGTTTTGGAGACGCTCATCGATGAGGTCACTCCATGACACGCAAGCAACCGCCGGGCCCCGGGCCAGGTGCCCCGCCAGGCCTCCCGCCCGGTGCCCCGTCAGGCGCCCGGCGCAATCGTGCAGTCGAGGCTTCGCAGCCCCGGGCACCGCAGCCCGCCCAGCGCCAGGCAACCCCTCCTGCCGGTCGTCAACCGCCAAGTCGCACACCCCATGCCCAGGTGGCGCCGGCTGGGCCACCATCGGCTACGCCCCCGGCGGCCAGGCGCCAACGTCAACGGACCGGGCCGGCAACGGGAAGCCCCCCGACACGCCGGGGGCCGGGCAACCCGCCAACCCCGGGCCCCAGCCGAGCAGCGCCCAAAGTGCCCCAAGCGCCCAAGGTCGGGAAGAACAAACCCCGCAAGTCGGCCGGCAAGGTGGCCTGGACCGTCACCCAGGCGGTCCTGCTGATCGTGATCTTGGCCGTCGCCGTGCCCCTGTTGGCTTACAAGCAGCCGGCCATCGTTGGCCAGGATCATGCCTACGTGGTGCTCTCCGGCAGCATGGTGCCCCACATGGACCCTGGCGACATCATCTTCGTCAACGAAGTCGATGCCTCCGCCGTGGAGTTGGGGGATGTCATCACGTTCCGATCCGAATCCGAGTCGGATACCCTGTTCACCCACCGGGTCGTCGAGGTGCTAAGGCAGAATGGTGAACCCGCATGGAAGACCAAGGGTGACGCCAACGACGACATCGATGAAGGATTCGTGACGCCCGATCGGTTGGTGGGACGCCAGGATTACCTGATGCCCAAGATCGGACACGTGGATCAATTCGCCAGCAGCCGCACCGGGTTTTTCCTGTTCATCGCGGGACCCACACTGATTCTCATTGGAACCCACCTGGTGCGGTTGTACAAGGAACTGGACGCGGCGGACAAGCGGCGCCAGGAGCGCAAGGCGCAGAAGGCCGCAGCAGCGCAGGCTTCCCGTGACCATCCCACGCCCAAGGCTCCCTCGGGACCCAAACCGGCTCAGCCCAAGCAGCGGATCGCGGGCCAGGTGGGGCCAGCGCGACCACGGGGGCCAGCGCGCCGGGTGCCGGTGCCGGAGTCGGGGACTCGGTAGTCGCTTCGCCTGGGCGCTGCCTCGCCGATTGGGGGCTGACATCCCAGGTTTAGTCTTCATAGCCCTGAACCAGGGGCTCCTCGAGGTTTGGTAGCGCGGGGATGTGCAAACCAAAGGCGGGCGCCCTACCCAGTGCCCGCGCCGAGACCTACGTCGGGACCGGGCGAGGGCGTCGCAAACTGGCTCGGCTTTGCCGTCCCCGTGAACTTGCCAGCATGCTGGTCCGCCGTTGTCTACCATTGCCCGCTCGAAGGGCCACGGGGCCCCTTCAGTGGGGCGTTGTTGGCGTCATGAGTCTGAGCGGGGCCCCACTCCTCCTTCTTAATACCTTGGCAAGATGATTTTTCAAAGCGGTTTCCCCGACCTCGTGGTTCAATCCGTTCGTGGGCGGTTGCCTGCGCACGCCGGTCGGTTGGTTACGGCGGGCCCGGGCGCTGTGCGATGGCCCCGGATGTGAAACAAATGAACAAGAGAATTCTTTCGAGCCTGCTGGTGCTTGGACTCGCCAGCACTGGGTTGGGTTATGGGACGTTTGCCTACTTCACGGACGAAGAGACCAGCACGGACAACATCTTCACTGCAGCCACGTTGAATCTGCAAACGGATGATGCCGACGGCGTCACCGGGACCATTAGCGCGGCCAACTTCGCGCCCGGCGACACCACCAGCGGCAGTGTGGTGCTCAAGAACGCTGGCAGCCTGACGACGGGAGTTGACCTGGATCTAAAGGCGGTTATGGCGTACACCGATGACACGGCCGCCGCCGAGGGTGGAGCTTGCGCCGCCGGCGACGAGATGGACAAGAACATCGAGATCACGGCGCTGAGCTACGGCGCCACAGATTTGCTGGCGCAAATCACGGACGCCGACGCGGATGGCATCAAGAGCCTGGACGACCTTGAGGCGCACGGCGTCTTCGCCGACCTGGCTGACCCTGGAGCTGCCGGCACGACCTTCAGCATCAGTGTCTCGTTCCACACGTCGGCACCCAACTGCAACCAGGCGGACAGCGTTGACATGACGCTGACCTTCGCCCTGCAGCAGGTCGACGCCACGGACCTCGCCTAGCGCAACGAAACCGAACCAGGTGATGGGTGGTGAGCCTGCGGCTGCCTTTCGTCCTAGCCATGCTGGGTTTGCTCGTGGTGGCGGCCACGCCCCCCGGGACCCTGGCTGTGCTAGGGGACACCGAGCAGAGCTTGGGCAACCGGTTCCAGGCGTCGTCGTGCGACGGCCCCGAGGACCCGGACTGCGACGATTGGAGCGTGAGCGCTACCACGACGCCTGGCAAAAACCATGAATTCAAATCAAAAGAGATGACAAAATGAATGCGAAAATCTTGAGCGCCATGATGGTGCTCGCACTGGCCACCGGCGGCGTTTCCTATGGAACGTTCGCCTACTTCAGCGACGAGGAGACCAGTACACAGAACATCTTCACTGGTGCCACGCTTGACATGACCCTGGACAACGCCCAAGGCGTCACTGGCACGATCGGCGACCTGAGCTTCGCCCCCGGCGAGTCCACTAGCGGCTCGGTTGTTGTCAAGAACGCCGGCGGCCTTCTGTCCGGCACGGCTCTCGACGTTCAGATGATCGTCGATGATCTGTGGGCGGAGCAGGGAGAGCCGACCACGGGTTCCGATGACATCGGTGACCAGAACAAGCGCGGTACCAGCGTCGCGATGGATGGTACCACCCTCGTGGTGGGCGAGCCCGGCGATGGCGGTGGAATCGGTGCAGCGTTCGTCTTCACCACGAGCGACGGCGGCGCAACATGGGATCTGCAGCAGCGACTGGAGGCGTCCGACCGCGCGTCGGGTGACAGGTTCGGCGATAACGTCGACGTGGACGGTGACACTGTGGTGGTGGGCGCCTACCTTGACGACGGCACTGGCTCTGCGTACACCTTCACCCGCAGCGGCACCACCTGGACCCAGCAGCAGAAGCTCACCGCCAGCGACGCCGCCGCCGACGACCAGTTCGGCCGCAGCGTCGCCGTCGACGGCGACACGGTGGTTGTGGGCGCCCAACATGCCGACTGCCCGGACACCAGCTCGAACTGTGGGGCGGCGTACGTGTTCACCCGCAGCGGCACCACCTGGACCGAGCAGCAGATCCTGACCGCCAGCGATGCCGCCACCGACGACGCCCTCGGCTGGAGCGTTGCCTTGGACGGCGACACGGCAGTCGTGAGCGGCCACGGGAACGACGACGGGAGCACGGACACAGGTTCGGCGTACGTCTTCACCCGCAGCGGTTCCACGTGGACAGAACAGCAGAAGCTGGTGGCCAGCGACGCTGCCGCCAGCGACTTCTTCGGCTACAGCGTCGCCGTTAGCGGCGACACCGTCGTCGTTGGAGCCTTCCAGGACGACGGCGCAGCCGGCTCCGACCAGGGCTCCGCGTACGTCTTTACCCGCAGCGGTTCGACGTGGAGCGAGCAGCAGAAACTCACCGCCACCGATGCCGGCGCCGGCGACGAGTTCGGTAACAGCGTCGACCTCGACGGCGACGTGGTCATCGTGGGTGCGCCCGGCAACGATGGTGACGGCACCGACCGCGGCGCTGCCTACCTGTTCAAGACCCGCGACAGCGGCGCCTCGTGGTTCGAGCAGGACCGGCTGGCGGGCAACGGCCCCGATGCCGGCGACGGCGACGACGTCGGCTATGCGGTGGCCGTGGCTGGCGACCTGGCCGCGGTGGGCGCGCCACTCACCAACAAGGAAAGCAAGCCCGACTCGGGCCGCGTGTACGCTTACAAGACCAGCGCCGCTGAGGATCTGGCCGATTGGCTCGTCGTGACGACGCTCAACTACGACGGCGCCGCCCTGACCC
>JBFJVP010000296.1:0-4162 GCA_041624075.1 Thermoplasmatota archaeon
CAGAATCCTGCAAGCCCTGGAAGCCGAACCCGGCTTGCACCACAGTGAACTGCGCCGCCGCCTCGCCATGGGCAATGGTGCCATCGATCACCACCTGAACGTGCTGGTCTCCAACGAGCTGATCGTGCGGCGCAAGGAGGCCGGCTACGTTTGCTTCTTCCCGACCCGAGGCGTGGATCGGCGGGATGCGGCCGCCCTGCCATGGATTCGATCGGCCGGCGCGCGGGAAATCCTTGCCGCCGTGGCCTCCCAGCCAGGCCAAAGTGCCCTTGCGTTGGCGGCGGCAACCAACCTCAACCCGGCCACCGTTCATTACCACTTGAAGCGGCTGCGCGAAGCCGGATTGGTGGATGCCCGGCGACAGGGGCGATACCTGGCAGTGCACCCGACGGGGCAGGGGATGCGTATTGCACAGGCGGCGTAGCGAACTGGGCGCTGCAACCGCAAGGCGTCACTTGGACGAACCCCCCACTCGCGTCAATAAGGCCCGGCACCATCCAACTGTTATGATACCACCAAGCCGCGGACGTCTGTTGGGTGCTGTGATCACGACGCTCATCGTTGCCTTGGTGGTGGGTGCAGGCGCTGGCTGGGCGGGATCAACCGACCCGGGGACCACGTTTGTCGTTGCCCCGCCTTATGAAGGCGACCGCGCCGAATACGCCGTCGAACGGGATTCCGTCATTTGGGAGGGCCGTGACCTGGGGCCTTGGCGACTGGCGTGGCTTTCGGGTCGTGCCGTTCAGCATGGCGATGGTTCCTGGCAAGGAGTTCACGTGCTTCGCAGCGAATTGGACTGGTCATCCGAGGACGGGGAGCGCGACTGGACCAGTTGGGCCGAATTCTATCAAGCCCCCGGAGGCCAGGTGGTGCAAACCCGGGCTAGCCAAGGGCGGGGTAGCGGCGCAGCGGGATCCGGCTTCCTGCTTTTCGAATACGAAGAGTCCTCCCAGCAGGTGCGTGATCGAACCCACTACAGGGAAGGGAGGTTGCCCTGCGGTTTTCGACTTGACACGTTGACGCTTCAGGTGGGGGATTCAGTGGCGGTCTATGGTGGTTGTTTCCACGGTGAAACGCGGACCATGTTCGAGGCCGTCGGCATCGAGGACGTGGAGGGCATTCCGGCTATCCGAATCGATGCAGCCAACAATGACACGATGTGGTCCCTGTGGTACGCATCCGACGTGTCGATGCCGTTGCGGCGCGAGTTTACATTGCATTTCCCCGCAGGTTTCACCCACCAGGGAACCCCCGTTGAAACCGGAGTCATCACGGAACAAATGATAGGCTATGAGCGGGGATCTGCGCCCCTGAGCGTTCCCGATCGCGTGCCTGCCCCTGTGGACCTGCCAGAGGTTGAGCTGGCAGCGCGCCAACCGTGGGGGCCAGACGATTCAGGCCTGGACCATCCGTTTCCCGCTTCGGCCGCGTGGCTCGTGGCGCCGCGACATTCTGCGGAATTCGACGCATTCCTTTCGAGGCACCCGGACGCGGCTGCCACTGCGTTGGAATTCGGAACCACGCCCGGGCCCGACCCGTCGATGGCTTGGTGGTTCGATGTGGTGGGCGGGGACGAGGTGGGAAGCCTGTGGATCATTCGGGATGCGGTAATTCCCTGGAGTCGCGTGCCCGGCGGATCGCCCGTTACACCCCCGACCGAGTCCTACTCGTACCAAGCGTTCTTCCACGAGCGCGACGGCGGCAGCCACGCGGTCCGCGCATCTGATTTGCCAACTCAACTCCCGAGTGTGGCTTCTGTCTTGGCGCGATGGGAACTCATGGCCCCGCCTGATCACGGCGCGGGCTTGGCACCAGGTTGGACCATGGGTGGCGTCTGCTTGAACGAGTGCGACGCCGGGGATTTCGAGGTGTCCGCAGGTCGCGCCCCTGAAGGCTTGGTGGCGTCACACTTCCTCGATTTCATTGACTGGTTCGATGGGGGCGATCAAGAAACCATCCTCAATGGCAGTCACCTGGTCGTTACAGGGGCAGGAATCCCACGGGCCTGGGACACTTGGCTGACGACGCGTTCAACCAGTGTTGACGGCCCGTTGGCCCAACCGAGCCCTTCGTCCCCCGAAAGCGGCGCCCCTGCACGCCGCGATGTCTTGGCCATGGTGTCGTGGTCCCTGCCGCCGCCGCCCGCAGCAGCGAGCATCGGAGGACTGGCCCTCGTCGCGGGTGTGTTCTACTACGTGTGGCCTTCCATCAAGTCGGCCCCATTGCTGGGTTTGTTCAGCAGGCTGCGAAGCTCGGCACTCCTGGAACACCCGGCGCGCGCGGCGGCCATGGAACTGGTGGAGGCCGAGCCCGGCATCCACTTGTCGGAATTGGTGCGAAGGCTCGATTCCAGCGAATCGACAGTGATGCATCACTTGCGCGCCCTCGAGCGGGGGGATCGCATTCGTCTGCGTCGCACCGGGCGCTACACGTGTGCCTTCCCGGCCGGTGCCAGCCGCGACGACATCCGGGCGGCGGCAGTTCTCAAGGCCCGCGGGGCGCGCGTCATCCTGGAGGAAGTGGTGAGGCGTCCAGGCGTAAGCGCTGGCGAGGTTGCCGCGCTCATCGGCCTTGACGCGGGAACAGTGTCCCATCATACTGCCAGATTGGCCGAGGCAGGCTTGGTGGAACGTGTGCGCAGCGGCCGGTACGTGCACTTGCATCCTTGTGCCGGCGCCGAGGCCGTGATGGGCCGCGTGAGTCCGCCGAATCCAGCCGACGTACGGGCTTCCCGTCGAACTAGCTCTCAGGCGGCAGCGCCCTGATCGGGTTGCAAAGCCGGGCGACGCCGACCAGTTCGGCGACCATGTTGTCGCCGTTGGTCAATGGCCCGACTCCCTCCGGGGTGCCTGTCAGGAGGATGTCGCCCGGCTCGAGGGTGGTCCATTGACTGGCGGCAGCCAGAAGTTGCGCCACGCTCCAGGTCATGTCGCCCGTCCAGCCCCGTTGGCGAACCTCGTCGTTGATGGCCAAGTGCAGGTGCTGGTCAGCCAAGTCAAGGTCCCCCAGGTCCTGCCAGTCACCCAAGGGCAGAAACGTGTCGTACCCCTTGGCCTGCGCCCACGGCCGCCCCTTTTGTTTGGCTTCCGTCTGGAGATCCCGGGCGGTTACGTCAACGGCCACGGTGACACCATCGATGAGCGACAAGGCATCCGTCATCGCGACGCGTCGAGCCCTCCTGCCCAGGCGTACCGCCATCTCCACTTCGTGATGGATCGAGCCGATGCCGGGTGGCAATTCAACAACCTCCCCATCACCGACGATGGCAGATGGTGGCTTCCAGAACCAGATTGGCTCTGACGGCGTTTGGCTCCCCATCTCACGGGCGTGGCGAGCGTAGTTTTTGCCGACGCAGAGCACCTTCATGGATGGCTCAAATCCATGCGTGGCAAAGCCGTTGCGGGATGGCTTGACCTTTTCCCCCATGCCGGTGACGAGGCAGTTGTCGACCAGGCGTTAGACACAGGTGCCAGCAAGGCTGAGCCTCCCCGATCAACCGAATGACTCTTTTTTAATTTCGGGCCACGACTTCATGAAAAACAGCCGGACGAATCCGGGACACAAAACACACAGTCATCAAGGACCATAAAATTCTCGAATTGCAGGCATGAAACGCAAACTGTCAAGAAAGGTCTTGTAGGCCATTCCAATGCGTCGCTTGGCGGCCAGTCCAGCCAACGCTGCGACCAGCTGATCTCCTATCCCAACACCTAGTGGGAGATTCGACCAACCGACTCCAATCGATACGTCCTGTTCACTGCCTCACTGGACTGTCCGCCACCTTTTTGCCGAGCATCTTTGAGCGCGAGCGTCAATTGGAAATCAATTCACGCCTCGATTGCTCGCTGGAATCGATGGGTCGAATCTTTCGCGATTCGATCGCCGGCTTGATCGTGCCCCGACCGGCTATTGGCCTTGCTGGCCGACCTGCTCCACGGAAGCCTGAGCAGGCCCCTGTTCCAGCAAGCGATCCACGATCTGCAGCGTATCGGTGGGGAAATCGCGGCTGCGCATCCATTGCAGGAAATCCTTGTGCTCATGGACCGGCTCGTGGCGGTGCTTGCTGAAGCCAAATCGGATCACGCCGGAACCGTCCTGGTAAAAGCGATGGCCGTGATCCAGCCACGTGCGAACGTCCGCCTCGGGGTCGCGTAGCTGAACC
>JBFJVP010000297.1:0-4161 GCA_041624075.1 Thermoplasmatota archaeon
GCCGTGCTTTTCGTTCGCGAGGCGGGAGGCGTTGTCCTTCACCCGGACACCCGGGAACAACTGGATGTTCCCTTCGAAATTGGCGCCCGCACGGGCCTGCTTGCCGTGCACGACCAGTCCATCCTGGAGGTGGTTCCATGACTTGGGGCATCGTCGGAAAAGCCGGCATTCCCCACGTGCGCAAGGAAGCCCTCCGGCTGCGCGATCACCTGGTCGCCTCCGGCCAAGACGTGGTGCTGGAGACTCGCCTGGCAGGATACGAAGGCGCCGACGGCATGTCGGTAGCAGAACTTGCCGACGCCGTGGACATGTTTCTGACCGTCGGGGGCGACGGCACGATCCTGATGGTGCAAGAGCACTCAGAGAAACCGGTATTCGCCGTGAACGCCGGCGCCATCGGCTTCCTGACCGAAGTGGAGCCCGCCTTGGCCACGGAGGCCCTGGACTTGGTAATTGAGGGCCGCTACCACATCGACGAACGGGACAAACTCGCCGCCCGGCTGGGAAATCGGGATCTCCCCGACGCCACCAACGAGATCACGCTCCAAACCAGCCGCATCGCCAAGCTGATCCAGTTCCGCATCACCGTCGACGGCGAACTGATGGACACCATCCGCGGCGACGGACTCATCGTTTCCACACCGACCGGATCAACCGGGTACGCCATGAGCGTCGGCGGCCCCCTCGTACACCCTCGCGTGCGCGGCGTCGTCTTGGCGCCCATTGCCCCCTTCCGCCTCGCAGCCCGTCCATGGGTGATCCCCGAGGACTCGGTGATCGAATTGACCCTGTTGGAGCGCGACAGCCTCGCACAGGAAAAACAAGCCAAGGTCGTCGTTGATGGCCAGCACGGCTACGACGTCGAGCCCGGCGACGTGGTGGTCATCCACCCCAGCAGCCGCAAGGCGCGCTTCGTCCGCCTGGGGCACGGCTTTTACGAGCGCGTGCGCAACAAGCTCACGAGGTAGCATGGGCTGGCTGCGCCGATTACTGGGCCTGGAACAGGGTCGCTGGCGGGAAATCCGCGCCAACTACCGCGACCTTCCACAAGAGGAATGGACCGACGACGAGTACGACCACTGGTTCAACAACCTCCCCGAACAGGAAGCCTGGGATCAATGGGATCGCTGGAGTCGGGAAACGTACCAGCACCCCAAGATCAAGTTCCTGAAACGCTCCTGCCTCGACTTGGCCCGCGAGGCCGCCAAGGGCAGCCACCCCCTCGAATTTGGCGGCGTTCTGCGCGTCGAAGACGACACCGTCACGGAACTGGTGCTCCTACCCGGCACCGTCCAAGGCGAAGAACACACCCTCCTGCAACTCTGGATGCAGCCCGTCGACAGCAGCCTCAACGGCAGCATCCACAGCCACCCCACACCACACCCCTACCCCAGCGACGCCGACTTCGAACTCTTCGAACAACACGGCGCCATCCACCTCATCCTCGGCTACCCCTACGGCCCCAACGACTGGCGCGCGTATTCTCATGATGGGGTGCCGACGCACTTGGAAGTTGTCGATTGATGATCGCGTGCGTATCACCGCGCCGGTACAATCGGCCCCGCAGCGAAGCCTGGCCGCCCCCAACGTGTGCGCGACCTTGGGTGTTGGCGAGATGGCCCTAAGGCGAGGCCCGGTGCAGCCGTGTCGGCGGCCTGGCAACTTACGGTTTGAATCAAGGACCGCCGTGGCGTGTCGCTCCGGAATTGCGTTGCTCTGCTTGGAGTTCCGCCGTGGCCGGCCCCCACGGGAACCAGTCCATGTCTGCCCAGGCGCCGGCGACCCCGCCTGCCGGGCCGGCATCGCTGCCAACGGGCCACTCAAGATTGGCCAGCATGCCACCCTGAATGGCGATTTCAGACGGCTCAGGCACGCTGTCGAAGCACTGGTAGCCGTTCTGGTCGATCCAGAACGGCTGGGCATCCATATTCACGTGGGCGCGGTAGTCGTCTTGGCAAGACGTCCGGCCCGGCGCGTTCAGACCCGGCAGCTGGTAAATCGCTTCGTCCTCGATGAGGATTTCCACGGGTTGTCGCCGGTCGCCGACGTGAATGGCCGCCTCGACGAACGGCAAGCCGTGTTGCCCCAAAAGGGCGGCCAATTGCGGTGCCTGCGTCGGGTCCAAGAACAGCTCGAAGAGGTATTCGTCAATGACCGAGCCGGGGTTGGCTTCGGCTCCTGCGGCCGCGGATAAGAGAACGCCGGTCCAGGCGACGCTCACGTTGTAGTGCTCCACGTCATCCACGACCACCGTGGCGCACTGATGGGCCTTGATGTGGACGCGCCCGGTCGGGCCGTCGTCCACGGTTGCCTGTAATTGGGTGGCGGTATCGCCCAATACCCATGGGGAAGAGGCGGGCTCGTAGCCGTCGGTTAACAGCGGGGCGAGTGACTCCACCGTGGCTTCAAAGAAGCCCACACGGCCCTGGCAGTCCTGCATGTCCGCAAAGAGCCAGCCGTCGGTAGAGCGCACGCCCTCAACCGCCGGATGGGGTGCCGGCGCGTCCGTTGACTTGGAGAGCCAGGATTTCCCACCGAACGTCATTGAGTCTGCGTCACCCATCAGGTCTCCATTGCGTCCCGCTTGGGTCAGGTTCCCCATCAGGCCCCCCGCAAAGGCTCCCTGTTGGGGCACGCCTCCGAAGAACGGTGTAGCTCGGCTCCAGCCCACCAGGGTGTCAATCATCGTTGCGGGTTGGCCCGGGATGACGGAATGCGTGCGCTCCCACGTGGAAGCCTGGATCAGGTGCATGTTGGTCGGCGCGGGTACGGCAACAGCGTAGCGCAAGTTGGGCGCAACAACGTTGATGCCGCTGGTATTCGCCGTGATGTTGGCCGTCCTGTAGTCGACGCCGTACGCTGCGTACCACTCCACGAGTGCCGTCGCGCGGGGGTCAATGAAGGTCTCGAAACGGTACGCGTCGGATTGAACGTCCTGGGGCGACCTGTTTGGAGGCACGATGTGGCTTTCAGTCCAGGCGATGCCGACATCGTGGTTGGTCTGGTTGCCGACGCGGACGCTGGCGCAGAAGTAGCCGTGAAGGTCCACGTCGATCAAGCCGTCGGGGCCTTGGAACGGCTCGTAGCCGTCGGGTACGTGGGGCAAGACGGATGCAGCGTCGGCGGGCACGACGAAGCGGGCGCCGTGGCAATCCTCGAAGGTTACCGGTTCCCGGTCCAGCCAGGACATGGCATCCGCACTGTCAGGATCGGGGGCCCCGTCGGGGCCGCTAGTGGTCTCCAGGCACCCGGCAGCCAGCACGAGCGCGATGAGGACGAGCGATCGAAGCACCTGGCGCCATTCAGGGTTCACTAAAAAGACGAATGGGGCCACTCCCTTCGTGCGGTGCCAGAGTCGCCTGGGTGGCGGTACCGTCGGCCGGCCGCCTGATGTGATGCAACACGTCGGTTGAGCAAGGCCACGGAGTCGGCGGCGGATTTCGTGTTGTTTGGGCGCGCTTCGCCGTCGCCGCTAAAGCGTCACCTTCAAGCCCTCCCCGCTCCACGTTCGTGCGAGGCCGACAGTGGAGTTTCAGGGAATGATTTGGTGGGAGGCGCTGCTTGCGGCGAGTTTTGCGCCGTTTGCGGTGTGGGCGCTGTGGCGGGCGCAGACGTTCAGCGTGGAGCAGCTTCGCCGCTCGATGGTGAAGCTGACGCGTCACCACGCATGGCTCTACACTATCGTCAGTTGGTTTGGCACGCTCATCCACGAACTCAGCCACGCGAGCGTTCTGCTCCTGTCCGGCCATGGCATCAAGGCGTTCAACGTCAAGGCCGAGTCGGGGCACGTGACGCCCCGGCGGCTCAAGCGGGGGCCGGTGTCGTTTCTGTTCTTCCTCGCCGCTGCTTTGGCGCCGCTGTTCATTCCCCCTGCGCTGGTGCTTGGCGCCGCGTGGCTGCTCTTGGATCGCAACGTGTTTGGGTTGGCCACGGGGGGCGTGGGCCTGGAGGCTGCGTGGGAGGTCCTGCGCGCCACGTTTGCCACGTTCCCGCAGCGCCTCGTGGAGACCATCGGTGGAATCGACCTCGCCACTGGCCCCGGCGTCGCCTTCGTTCTCCTGGTCATGATTGCGCTGCCCAGCAGCCGCCCGAGCCACGTGAAGGGCAGCCGGTTCCACGGCACCAAGGACGAGGGGGACATCGCCGTGCTGCGCGCCCGCA
>JBFJVP010000298.1:0-4158 GCA_041624075.1 Thermoplasmatota archaeon
GCCCGGTCAACCATGGAAACGGCGTGCCAGAGATCTTCTGGGGCTGCATCGACTGGGGCTGGGGTGGCTGCCCGTACCTAGCGTACGCCTTCAGTCCAGCGGTGGGCGAGTGCGACATCGTGATCAACAACCGGCTGGACGTCTTCAATGACATCTCCATGTCGCGCCCCGAGTACCTGGCCACCGTCCTGGCTCACGAAATGGGCCACTGCGTTGGCATCGGACACCCGCCCAACACCCTCCAGAACAAGGTCCTCACCCTATCCGCCAGCTATTGCGTCGACCCCCGGGCTTCGCCACTGCTCGACTGGTGGCCCAACTCCGACTGCGGCCTTACCCTGGGGATGGGAGACATGCTGGCTGCGGAGAGGCTGTTTCCTTCGTGAGACGGGGGGCCCGGAGGTCGAGGTGGCCGTTGCCCGCCGGGACGCCCCCGTGCTCCCGGTCCTATCCCAGGGCCACTTCAACGTAGCTCAGCGTGACACTGCCTGCGAAGTCGGCGGCGCACACGGCACGCAGGTCGGAGCCGGCGTTGATAACAGAGTTGCGGCGCAGGCGCTCCATGGTCGTGCCATCCCACGAGAAGAACCGGCACTTGGTGGGGTCATCCACGGTGCGGCTCTTGACGCGGGAATCCTTGGCCAGGTTCGAGGCCACCGTGCAGACCTTGTTCTTGCGGAAGTCCTGGGCGTCGTCCGGGAAGGTGCAGGTGCCGGTCTCCAGCGGGGGGTTGCTGGCCGAGGGCACGTAGGCGAGCCCGCGGGGTTTCTCATCGCCGATGCCGGTGACCTCGCCGATGGTCGTCACGGCGCTGTTGGCCACGGAAAACCGGAAGAGCTCTGTTGCAGCCCCAGCCGGCTTGCTCACGACGTAGAGTTGGTCGCGGGCGTCGTCGTACGCCATGCCCCCGTCGTAGGAGCCGTCGGTGCCAGCGGGGCCGGCGGCAGCCAGGTGCCAGCCGCCATCGGCCGTGGTCACCTTGAGGACTTGATCCGTCGGGACCGCACTGGCGCCAGCGGCCCCGATGCGGACCATGGGTGCGCCGTCAACGTACGCCAACCCATTGGGCGTCATCGCCGTGAACGACACAGCCGCGCCTTGGTAGTAGGGGAACGCGATGGGCGTGTGGCTGGCCGTCACCGGGTCCACTTCCCAGATGCGGTTCTGGTCGGCGTCAATCATGTGAATCTTGCCACTCACGGGGTCAAAATCCATACCGCCATCGCCCGGGAAGTCGAACGACCGGATGGCGCCGACGAGCGTGCTTTGCGCCGTGGCCTCATGGATCGTGTACAGCTGGGCGTCGGGCATGCTGATCGTGTACAGCGCCCCACTGGAGTCGGCAGCCATGCCCATGGGCGACGAGCCAGCGTTGATGGTTGCCGCACCAACCAGGGTTGCCGCACCGGAGCCCGTGTCCACGGTGTACAGCTTCGCCGCATCCGTGATCAAGTACAGGGTACCGTCGCGGGCGCCCCGCGCCGCTTCCTCGGCAGCGCCAGGTGACGGCAGCGCAAGTCCACCCAGCAGCAACACCACCACAGTACAATAGACAATTTTTGAGCTAAACATTCGATGCAAACCCAGCGCTTTTGACCCGGATGATGTATTCAACAGTTGCCGTGGCTCCGGGGGTCCAACAGGAGAGAGGTTGCAGAATCCGTCAGGTCCTTCTCGTCACAATCGACAGGATGTCTCCGTCCTTGAGGACGTGGTCGAGGCCGACGGTTTGGCCGGGGAACTTGCCGCTGGGGCCCCACACCTGGGCGTAGCGGAAGAGGCGCCGGAAGTCGCGGTGGAGGATGTCGCACACCATGCCGACGTCGCTGTCGGCCTTGACGATCAGGGGCTCCTCCAGGTCGGCTTCCTCGCCGCGGGGCTTGAGGAAGACCTGCATGGGGATCGGGCTGTCGGCGGGGTATTCTATCGACGCGCACTCCGCCACAACGATCATGTTGGTCTCCTATCAAGTGCCGCCACGGTCTCGGAGGGAAGCCATACTTCGTCCCACCATCCGGGTGCCGCTCGCATGATAGCGTGGTACGGGATGGACGTCCCCTGCCCGTTCCAGGCCGCCGTGTCATCGACCAAATTGTATGTGGCAATTAGGCGGCCAAAGCCGAGCGGCGTGTCCCAATGGGCATTCTGGTCGTACCAATCGACGCGGTAGGATTGGAGCACCAAACCCGCCCCGAACGGTCGTGTCTTGAGCAATCCACCGAACTCCGGGAATGTCAACGCGTGTTCGGCTGCGGCCCGGCGAGGGCATTCCAGAGAATTGTTTGTGTCTTTTCCACCGTGATATTCGAATCGTTCTGGTTTGCGCAAATTTCCGGTGTAATTCTTGACGACGAAACGCTCAGCGCCGCCGTTCGCGCCCGTGATTTCGAAGTTGATTTGGTCGATCCTCTCCTCGTAGAATTGGTCATCCAATTCCGTCAGAATGGTTGCATCGCTGCCGCCGGGCACATCATACACGATGCTGACCCGCATGACGCAGCCACTGGAGTCCATCTTGGCGCGGGCAGCTTCCGATTCCGCTAGCAGGAATCGGTATGCATCTCTTGGCGAATATGATCGATTGAGGAATGGTTGCTCAGCTCCCGGAAACAGATCCACTTCATGCGTTTCCGGCGCCCCCTGGAAGAGACGCGTCGGCCAACGATCAGCAGGCTGGAGTGCACTGAAAGACTCGAAGCCTGCCAGCCTGGCATCGATTTCCCAGGTGTGGTGTAGTGTTGAGGCTCCGTTGATCCGGAACGGAACAGGAGCGTCGTCATCGAAGTCGATGGTCCCGGAGAAATCAAGCAACCAATCGCTCGCGGGTATGGACTCCGCGCCTATGTCTAGCCGAACCTTCTCCCCGCTGGTAGTTGATTTGACGGCCAAACTGGTGGGGGAACCTCCAGCGACCAGTGAGTAGTCGGAAAAGGATGTGGTTGCCATAGGCCAGAGCAAACCCAGCGGAGGCAGGAGCCCTGCTTCGCGCCAGGAGATGATGCTTGATCTACAGTTGCCTCCATGAATTGTCGCACAGGGTTGTTCCACTCGGGCGACCTTGAGTTCGGAATCCAGGTAGTATATAAGCCATCCAAGGTTGCTCGGGTACGCGGTTTCCGGATCCGTAAAACCGGGCAACTCAGCGCGGACCTCCAGCCGGTACGCCAGCCGCTGTTCCAGATCCCAATCGGCAATCAAAACGGGGCCGTCAAACCAAACGTCTAGCGAGCCACGGGGGTACACGTCGTAGGACGCACGGAATCCAGCTACGGCCTTGACATCATCGGTGGGCGCAGTGGTTTGGCACCCCGCAAGGAGAAAGGCGGAGATGGTGAACAGTATCGCTATCGTTTTCATATCCTAGCAGTCGCTGTCGGAAGCAGTCACGGCTTGGCCCAGGGCATTAATGGCCGTTACGGAGGCCTCGGTGCACACGGCCGAGGGAGGGCCGTAATAGGTGTCAATCAAGTTGCACCGCCCGCCGGCGATGGCGGTCGTGCATTCATCGGCCAACGGGTAGGTGCCCGCAGTTGCCGTGACCGTTCCGGTCAAGGTGCCTTCCGCCCACACATTGGATTTGATGTGGCCCTTGGCTTCGGCAAAGGTCCCGCTGGGACTTGCGGTTTGCACACCTACGTGGGCGCAGAGGGACGGGTTGTCATCATGGCACTCTTCCGCTTGGACCGGGGTGATCCCGGCCAAGCTGATCAGGGCAAGCCCAATTCCAACAATCCCAATGCGGGCAACTCGTAGTTTCGCGTACATTATAATGTTCCTGCCCCGAAGGGCAGGCACCGTATCATGGGGGGGGGGAACTTAAAGGGAGTAGAACATGTGTTGGCATTATCTAGGCGTTTAGGCAAAACATTGCCTCAGGAGTCCAGGATTCGCCCATCCTACGTCCTTCTCGTCACCATGAGCGGGATTTCCCCCGAGCTGCAACCGACTCGACCAGTTCTTCAAGTGGGTAGCTGGGTGACTCCCCCGACGGAACGCGCGAGACGGACGAGCTACGTCCTTCTCGTCACAATCGACAGGATGTCTCCGTCCTTGAGCACATGGTCGAGGCCGACGGTTTGGCCGGGGAACTTGCCGCTGGGGCCCCACACCTGGGCGTAGCGGAAGAGGCGCCGGAAGTCGCGGTGGAGGATGTCGCAC
>JBFJVP010000299.1:0-4153 GCA_041624075.1 Thermoplasmatota archaeon
GACGGCGGCAAGCCGCCGGAGTTCAGGATGCCGAATCTGGGCTAAGGGTCCAAGCCAGCCACCGGGTCGGGCTACGCCACCGGCACGGCCCTGATGATGAACGCAAAGTGCAAGCCAGCGGCGATAAGCACGAGGACATGCCAGACGCCGTGGAATCCCACCCAGCGGGGCCACAGGTCCGGCTTCTTGAGCGCATAACCCACGGCGCCCCCGGTGTAGACGAGGCCGCCGGCCAGAAGGAGCAACAAGTCGGGGATGGTGAAGGCTTCCAGCAGGGGCTTGATGCCCACGATGGCAATCCAGCCCATGGCGATGTAGATACCTGCCGTGGCCCAACGGGGCGTGAACGGGGCAAAGAGCTTCATCAGGGTGCCTGCCAGGGCACAGCCCCAGACGACGCCCAGGATGGACCAGCCCCACGCGGGAGGCACAGCAAGCACAGATACCGGCGTGTAGGTGCCGGCAATGAACAGGAAGATGGACACATGATCCAGGCGGCGCATGAGCCCGCTGCGTTCGGCGCCCGCCGCCGTTTGGACCGCGTGGTGGGCCGTACTCGCCGACAACAACAGAATCAGGGTTACGCCGTAGATGGCAAACGCCACCGTCGCGGCCGTGGATTGGGCTCGAACCAGCATCCACACCAGGCCTGCGATAGCAAACAGCACGCCGACGCCGTGGGTCCAGAAGCTGAACGCTTCGGCGCCTCGGTGGACGGGAATGTGAACTTCCACGACTCACCAGTTGGCGCCTCGGGCATAAGAGGCAGTGGTTCGGCCCAGCACGCCAACGGGACCGACACCGGCCTGTCGGGTCAGCCGCGCAGGACCGAACCCAGGATACCACCGCTGCGGCCGCCGCCGTCGCCCCCGCCGCCAGGCAGACGCCGCGCCAGCCAGCCCAGGAAGCTCTGGGTGCTGCGGCTCTGGGTCCACACGGTTCCAGGACCGATGAACTCGGACACGATTCCTTCGCCGCTCAGCAGCGTGGCTTTGAGGCCTCCCACGCGGCGAATCTGGTGCGCGATGCCGTCGGTGAAAGCCACGATGTGACCTGTGTCGACGGTGAACTGTTGGCCGGGTTGCAGGGTGTGTTGGTCGATGGCGCCGTAGCTGCTGAGAATCAAGTCCCCGTGGCCGCTGACCTTGAGCATCACGAAGCCTTCCCCGCTGAAGAAGCCGCGAGCGCCAGCCCACTTGGTATCCACGTCGATGGCCGGGCTCGACGCCAGGTACGAACCGTCCTGAACGATCAGGGTTCGGCCCTGCAACTGGGTATGCCACAAGTCGCCCGGTAGGCTCGGGCACAAGTGAACGGCGCCGCCCCCGTTACCCGCCGTGAAGGTGTTCTGGAAGAAGGATTCGCCTCCCAACAGGCTGCGCTTCAAGCCCTTCATGACGCCCCCGCTGGCGGTCTTGATGTCCACCTGGCCCTCCATGGCAAGCATGGCCCCCGATTCCGCCTTGATCGCCTCGCCTGCGGCAAGCTCCACGCGGGCCTTCGCATAGCTGGGCTGGTGGGTGATGGTGACCTTCATGCGCAAGAGGCGGCCAGCAAGCGGAAAAAATCATCGAAAAGCGCGTTGGCCCGGGCAACAGTCTGGTGCCGCCCTCAAGCCAGCCGCTAGGCGGTCACCCCAATGCCAGCTTGGCCCTCCAGGGCCCGCATGCTGGCAGCATCCAAGCCCAATTCCGCCCCCAAACGGTTCAGGACATCCCGCTCCATGACACTAACCGCCCCATCCTCCAAGGCCCCACCCAGGGCGGCAGCATAGATCTCCCTGGCTCGCCGGTCCCTGTAATCCAATGAATCGCTCACGCCCGGCATGAGGGCATTGGCCATCCGGGTGGCAGCCCGTTGGAGAGGAACAGCTGCCAGTGAAAGGGCTCCCGCAGCAGCCAGGCCCATCCAGTACGAATCGAACGGCACCAGGCTTTCCAGGCTCTCCGTGGCCACGAAGAAAGCAACGGCAAACGGTGCCGCCACGAAGCTCCGCTGCAAACCGATCTTGATGCGCAAATCAATGTCGAACAATTGCACTTTCAGAATAGAGTACGCCAGCATCAGCATGAAGAGCAGCGCGGCACCAGGGAAGATGACGCCGGCAGCCGCCGTGTAGAGTGCAATGCTTGGGTTGGCTTGACGAAACGCGATTTCCAGGAGGGTAAAGGCCACCAATTGCAGCACTTCCCACACTACGAAGGTCGCAGCATACCACTTGGCTTGCCGGTGCAGCAAGCCCCCCTTGGGGCTCTCCCGAACGGCGCCCACTGCGGCAACGATGCCCAAGGTTGCCGTGGTGATGGCTTGCGCTTCGAAGATCAGGGTCCCCGTGCGTGTCCAGTACGAATCGAAGCGCGCATAGGGCACCTCGATGACGCCAGCCACGATGCGATCGAAGTTGAACAGCATGGCCAACACGATTGGAATGGGCGCCAGCCAGAGAGCAACTCGCACCGGCCGGGGCCGCAGCCAAGCCATGGTGCGCGTCGGCAGCGTCGACAGGAAAAGCAAGTAGAACGGGGCCGACGAGTAGAAACCAGCCAGGCTGACCGCCTGCAGGGCGAGGCTGGTGGGCACATCCGCCGCCGCAAACATCCAGCCCACGCCCACTCCAAAACCGGTACCCATCGTGATGATGAAGAGCGCCAGGGCCCGGTTCTGGAGCCGACCGGGATTTGTGAAATAAATGAGCGCAGCCAAGGCCCACGCCACCACGGACGACACCATGCCCACCAGCGCCCACGGATTCCAGTACAATCCCACAAAGCGCCAGACCGCCTCATGGACAAAACCGTTCAGATCGTTCAAGCCGCCATCGACTTGCACGCACCCGGCGCCCTCGGGGCCTTGCCGTGGTTGATTAGGGCCCGGGGTCGCCCAGGGGACGGGGGCGAGCGGCCACCGGCACCCAATCTGACTTGGTACTTTTGCAAGCCACTTTTGGCAGGGCCAAACAGGCTCAGGGTATGCGTGCCTCAGTGGTCACCATGGCCCTTTTCCTCTCCGCCACCCTGGTGACTGCTCACTCCCCCGGCCCCGCCACGGACCCCATCCCGGCGGCCACGCAGGACCTTCAGGACTACATCGGCGTCACCGTGGCCCTGCACGACCTCTGGGTGGACCTGGATGCCGCGTGCGACCCCGACGCCGTGTTTGCCCTCCTGTACCTGATCACCACCGCAGAAATGGGCTACATGGTGGCTGACTCCTACTTCGAAGACAACCCCGCACTGGTCGCCTGGGACGCCGACTTTGCATCCCGATACCTGTGGGCTCACGAAACCCACCACGCCGGCGGCGAGGCCCCGGAACCCTGGGTCCTCGCATTCGAACACGCCGACTCCGGCAACAGCACCGCCTTCCAAGACCTGTTCGCCGGTGTCAGCGCCCACGTCAACTACGACCTCTCCCGCAGTACTTACCACATGCAATACCCCCAAGAGGGCCGCAAGGACGACTTCGACCGCGTCAACGACGGCTTTGGCGGCGTGATGGCCGGCGCCTACGACCAACTCGGTGCCCGCTACGATCCCAGCCTGGGCCGCGACGGCAACGGCACCTCACCACTGGACGATGTCGTCGTGGCCGCCCTCGTCTCCTGGCGCGACAACGCCTGGCTCAACGCCCAAGCCCTGGCCGACGCCCCAGATCAAACCACGTTCCACGCCATCGAGGCCACCATTGAAGCTGAAGCCATCACGGCCGGCACCGCCTTCACGCAGCCCAGCGGCGCCACGGCAGCCGAACGGACCGCTTACTGTCAAGCCAGCGGCAACCCGCCCCAGCCCGCCCACCTTGGTGGTCCCGGCTACGGTGACGAGTGGATTCGTGGCTCCGGCGAGGACTTCCTCATCTGTCACGCCCCGGGCGCCAACCAACGAACCATGACCGTCGATGAACACTCGTGGGGGGCTCACGAAGCCCACGGCGACGCACGCGGGAACTGTGCCTAAGCGGCAACGCCCCCAAACAGGAAGCCTCAGCCACTTTCAACCCAGCCGCTTCGCTGAAGCAACAAAAATAAAAAATTAGAGGAAGAGAAAGGGAAAAGAAAGACTGACGCGCCTACGCCGTGACCGTTTGGTCGCGGTACTTGGGGTGCCACGCCTGGATCGTCTTGTTGTCGATCCGGGTCAGCAACGACTCGTCC
>JBFJVP010000300.1:0-4150 GCA_041624075.1 Thermoplasmatota archaeon
CACTGGGCCAGTGGCCGACGGCGGGCACTGGAGGGCCTGGAGCACTACGCCACCCGCGATGCTAGGCTCGAGGTGGAAGCACTAGGCGCCCGCTTCCCAAACCCGTTGGGCGGCGCCGGCGGCCTCGACAAGAACGCCGCAACCTTCCCGGCCCTGCACGCCCTGGGCTTTGGGCACGTTGAGATTGGCACCGTGACGCCAAAGCCCCAACAGCGCAACCCGGGCACGACGCTGTGGCGCGCCGTGGCCGATGAGGCCCTCGTCAATGCCTTGGGCTTCCCCAATCAAGGCCTCGAAGCCATAGCGCCCCGCGTGGAGGCGGGGCCCCACGCGGCCCCGGTGGCCGTCAATGTCGGCCCCAACCGGGATGCCCTGGACCGACTCGACGAACAATTGGCGGTGCTGCTGCCCCGGCTCGCCCCTCCGGCTGCGTTCGTCACGGTCAATCTCAGTAGCCCCAACACCAAGGGTCTGCGCGGGCTCGCCGACCCGTCCACCATTGGCAAGACCGTGGCCAACGCCCTGGGGGTGCTCGACGGCGCCGGTTGCCCCCGCCCGCTGCTGGTCAAACTGAGTCCCGACAGCACGGATGAGCAGATCACGGCCCAGTGCCGCGCTGCCATGGATGCGGGCGCATCCGGCATCATCGCCACCAACACGACCGTGGGCCGGCCGGAGCACCTCGCTCACCTGGATCGGGGCGGACTCAGCGGAGCCCCGCTGCGCGCCCGCGCAACGGAAGTGGTCCGGCTTGCCGCGAAGGCCGTGGGAGACGGCATCGTGATCGGCGTGGGTGGCATCCACACGGGTCGCGACGCCGCAGAGAAACTCGCTGCCGGAGCAACCCTGGTGCAAGCCTACACGGGCATGGTGTACCGGGGCCCCGCCTTCCCGGGCCTCGTGTGCAAGGAGCTGCTGGAAGAGATGGATCGCCTGGGCGTGGATCGACCCGCCGAATTGGCGGACACCAAGCTCACTGCCTGATACGCCGGTTCGGCTTTGCCACCGGGGTCCGGGCCGACGCCAGCCGCGCCAACCATCCTTCCGCTTCCTTCCACCGCGCAAAGCGCCGCTCCGCCGCCTTGAACTCGGGGGGATGCACCCGGCGTCGGCCGGTTTGGCCACCGCCGCGCTCCGGGGGCAGGATGATGTGCAGGATCTCGTGGTAGACAACGTAGTCCAGCACGAATTCGGGAACCCGGTCGTCGTCGAGCACGCGGCTGATGACGATGCAGCCGTGGTCGGCGTCCCAGTGGCCAAAGCGGCGCCTGCTGCGCGTCTGGCTCCACGACAGCGTGGGGGCTTGGGGGACTGCCAGGTCCATCTCGAGGCACACGCGCAGGTAGCTCTCCAGGAGGCTCCGGTGCTCGCCCACGGGGTCGAGGAACTTGCGGCCACGGGCCTTGCGACTGGCTTGCCGGCGGCGGTCTGCAGCCTGGCTGTGGACATGGCGCTTGTACGCAGCCACGGCCGGGTCGCCTGGGTCCAGCTTGACCCGATGGATTCGGCTAAGCAGAATTGCCACCACGCCCTCGATGACTGCTTCAGGTGCGCCCTGCAGGTGGTCGCTGAGCCGCAAGTGGAGGCGGCCACCGCGCTCGCGGACCGTGCTCTTGGTGGAGACGTAGGGGTAGAACGTCACCCGCGGGGCCCGCAGGGGTCGCCCGGGCACCAGTTGCTCGTGAATCCTCTGCACCAGAGGGGCCAGTTGCTGGGCCTCAACCTCCACGGGCGCCACAGCCCCTGCGTGTACTCAAGGGGTGCGAGTTGCGTGGCTCGGTGGGCGATGCCCTGGGATATTCAAACGATAGTTGCCCCGCGCCAGCAGGCAGCTTGGAAAATGTGCGGGATTGTGCCTGAAAGTGGTAAATGCTGGAATAGACAGCATGGGGTCCCCTCGTAGCACGGCTGCGTGGTCACGTCCACCAGAAACGGCCCTCGCGCAAAAGCAACTCTTAAGCCTGACTCCCGAGTACGAAGCACTCCGAAAGGGTTGGCTCCCATGGCAGTCGGATTTGTCCTCATCAGCGCCGCGCCCCAGAAGGAGCACGACGTCTACAACACGCTTCTGAAGGTGTCAGAGATCGTCGAGTTGCATCCACTCTTTGGAGAATACGACTTGATCGCCAAGATCGAGGCCAGCGACTTCGACACCCTTGGCCATGTCATCGTCAACAAGATCCGCTCCATCGAGGGCGTCGTCGACACGAAGACGTTGACGGGGACCAAATTCTGAGGTGACCATGGCCGCTTTTGGTTCCGTTTTCCTGTCCACCATCCTGCTCAGCTTCGGCTTGTCCCTCTTCTTGGCGGGCTTGTTCGGTGCGTACTTCGGCAAGGGCAAGAGCCGCAGCGTAGGATTCGTCTTGGCGCTGGTAGCCATCCTGCTGGTTGCCCTGTTTGCGGCGCTCACCTGGCCGCTGGTGCCTGATCTGGAGCCGGTGTTTGACGCTGCAGTGGTGGGTCAGTCCCTGATCGCGGTTCTCGCCGCCACCGCTGGCACGATCCTCGCCGTGTTCGCCTTCGTGGCGAGCGTCATGCGCTCGTAGCCTGGCAAGTCGGCGGAGGTCGGGTCAACCTAGCGCTCGATCTCTGCGCCTTTGCAGAGGTCCCTTTCATCCAGGTACAGGTCATCGACGAGAATGCGCGTGTTGGCTTCAAACGGGTGCCAAGCGTCCAGCCACTCGTCGGGGTGGAAATTGTAGCGTGTTCCATTCTGTTGGTCCACGATTCGGAAGGCTGGCCCACAGTAAGGTAGCATTTCAGCCACGACCCATTGTTTGCGGTCGGCCTCGTTGCCTGCCTGGGCGAGTCGCCATAGGTCCTCGTGGTATGTTGTGAAGAAGACGGTGAGGCGGATGTCGTTCTCGGTGGCCATGCCGATCATTTCGTGCAGCATGGCGATCCGGTTGGGATCGGGTTGCTCCGGGGCGAGGATGGGCCCGCGGCCGGCGATGCTCTGGGCCACCCGCTGCGAGCCGTCGTAGCGTCCCTGTTGCTGGAGTCGCTCAACGGGCTTGTAGTGGATGAGGCCGTCTTCGTCGTAATCCAGGTTGCCCGTGAAGTCGGCGCCCCCCGCCTGGAGCCAAACGCTGTACACGGACGCGCCCAGGTAGCGCGCCGACAGGGTTCCGGTGAGTGCGTCAAGCCAGTCCTCCGCGCCGGGGTCGTGGTGTAGGGGTCCCAGGGCGTCCTCCATGCGAAACGGTGAGTCCCGCAGGGGCGCGAAGCGATCCAGGTCAAGTCCGAGCAGGATCTCCTGGGGCACGCGGTCGGTTTCGATGGCGTGGCGGGTGATGGCGAGGGCGTCGCGCAGGAAGCCACCGCTCATGCCGAAGTTGAAGGCACTTTGGCCTGTGTGAGCCGTGATGGCGGCCGGCTCATACTTCATGACCCGGCTCGAGCCCAAGAGCAACGTGTGGTAGGGCTCTTCGGGTTGCTCGAAGTAGTATAGCTTGATGGCGGGTTCGTTGTGTTCGTAGGGTTGGACCACTTGGAGTGGGAATTCCGAGCGGGGGTTGACGACGACGTTGGTTGCGACGGTGGCGATGATCAGGGCCGCCACGGCAATGGCGCAGAGGCGTGCGTACCGGGTCCACTGGTCGTCGCTGCCGGGGCCGCGGCCGATGAGTTCGACGCGGCCGGCGTCGCGGGCGAAGTCCTGGTCGTCGTTGGCGCTCATGGTCACCTCAGAACTGGTAGTAGAGGAAGGGGCTGTCGTCGCTGAGCATGATGATGCATGCAAAGGCCAGCGCCGCCAGGGCGAGGGCTTGCCAGACGCGGGGCTTGAAGCTCAAGTCGGCGGTGGGTCGTGCCATCTGCGTGAAGGCCAGGGCCGCCACGATGGCCAGTGTGGGTATGCCTATCAGGGCGCCCAGGCCGAGGCTGGATGGCAAGAGCAGCGCCTTGTACATGGCGCCTGCCTGAGCGAGGCTGGTGGCCTTGAAGACCACCCAGCCCATGATCGCCAGCAACAGCATGCTGGTTCGTTGCAGCCAAATTGGGCGCTGGTCCCAGAAGCCTTGGGTTACGTTGTAGAGAATCAGCAGGCCGCCGTGGAAGGCGCCCCACGCGACGAAGGTCCTGGCGGCACCGTGCCACAATCCGCCCAGGAGCATGTCGAGCAGCAGGTTGACGCGGGTGCGGCCGA
>JBFJVP010000301.1:0-4146 GCA_041624075.1 Thermoplasmatota archaeon
AGTTCGCCCAGCGCATCGCCCCGGTACAACCCGGCCTCGCGTTGTCCTGACAAGCGGTCCGATGTGCCGGCGGGCCAATCCAGGTAGAGGCGCCCACGCCCCGGCGCAACGAATTCGTACCACACTGACTGGCCCAGCGTTCGAAACTCGGGGCATGGCGGCTCGTCCGTCTGAGATGTGGCACCCAGCAGGTTCACGGGCAACACCTGGGGACCACCCGCCAAGTCCAGTTGCGTGCGCCCGGCGAAGTCGTCGTTGGCCGGCGGCGACGCCACGTTGATCCAGACATCCTGGACGAAGTACCCCGAAATGGACCAGGCATGGATGCGGATGTACACCGTGTCTCCCGCCGAAACCGCCACCCGGCTGCAACCCAGGTATTCAAGGTTCTCGAGGCTCGTGCCCCTGAAGATGCTTGAGTACGCGGCGTCGACGCCCACGTGGCCATCGATGGGCACGTCGAGGCGGTACCACGCCGTCCGCGGCATCGTCGACCCGCCGCAGCCCCCTGGTTCGTTGGGCTCCCGCGTCGCGTCGGTCAAGTCCACGGTCGCGGCAAACGGAAAGGCCAGCACCGGGGCAGCATCCGAGAAGTTGTCGTTGACGGGCGGAGCCGCCGCTCCCGGGGAAGCCAGGCCCGCAAGGCCCACGAGACCCAGAAGGAACACCACACACGCCGCGCGGCCGCGATTGCCTGTCATCGGCCAGGCAACGAACCGGATGGGAAAAGGGGCAGAGTGAAGCGGGGTTGCCCACGCAGGCGCCACCCTGCGCAGTGCAAGCGCCAGCACGGCTCCCGCAGCCCCAGCGGCTACAGGCGACGGCTACCCGGGCCGGAGCCAGCAGGCGGGGGCGCACTGGGACTACGGCGTCACGAACCTACGGGCTCACGTCCACATCCAGCACCAGGTTGCCCCAGCGGCCACTGGTTCCAGCCACCTGGATGTAGTACGTTTCCCCTGGAACGACTGCTCCGGCAAGCTGCTCGCCGCCGTCCGGCAAGTCCGCGCAGCCCATCTTGGCCAAACCGTTCCAAACAAACGGTGCGTCAGCGGCATGGTACAACGCGACCTGAGTGTCGAAGCTGCTGCCCGTGGTGTCGATCGTCACGACGCCTGGCGCCTCCGCAGTGAAGGTGTACCACACGGACCGGATTCCGGTTCGCAGGCAAGGCTGCAATTCGCCGTTCTCAGGCGTGGCGCCTTGGGTACTGATGGTCTCACGGGCCGGGAAGCTTACCAGCTCCTTGGCATGACGGAACATGTCGTTGCCAGGGCGAACCATACGCTCCACGGTCAACTCCAGATCGTGGTCGATGGTCCCTGCCCACTGCTCGATAGCCAGGTAGTACGTGTGACCGCCTTCGATCAGGCCCGCGAAGATCAACTCGGTGGTCACGTCCGAGCAGTCCAGCAACTCCAGGTCAGCCAGCGTACTTCCCCGGTACAAGCCCACCTGGTAGCCAAAGATGTCGGCGGCCTGTAGTTTCAACCAGAACGCATCGGCGGCGTCGAACTTGTACCAGATGCTGCGATCCTCAGCGCAACCGTCGTGTCCGCGGTCCTGAGTGGCCCGCTCGATGGAGTCCACGGGGATCGTGATGAGCTCAGTGGGCGTGATCTCAAGAGCATCCGCGAACAAATCGTTGACGGGCGGGGCCACGACGTCCAGCCGTAGCGTCGTTTGCTCGATGTCCTGGGGCCACAAGACCTGCCGAGCGGATTGGATCCAGAACCGCTCGCCTGCCTCCACGTGGAACTGGGTACCGCACGCAATGTTGGTCAAATCGCTCAGGGATGTGCCCTGGTAGACGGCGTGCAAGGCGCCGCTGCCGCCAAGGTGCGTCAACACGGCCGTTCCGGTCGTGGCCGCCGTGTACTCGAACCACATCGTGTTCTCGCGATTCTGTGTATCGCAGCCGGGCTCACCGACCTCGGGAGTTGCGAAGCTGAGGTTGCCGGAGAAGGGCTGGCCCTCCGTGATGGAAAGGGCATCAGCGAAGTCGTCGTTGACCGGGCCAGCCATTGCTGTCAGGCTGAGTGAAACGTCGCCGCTCATCCGGGCGCCCGACCCAACCATCATGTGGTACTCTTCACTATCCTTGAGCAGCGCGTAACGCACGTTTCCGTTGCTGGCGCAAAGGGAAGACTGGATGTTGTCCACATCGCCAGTCAGCAACGCAACATCGGGCTCGTAGTAAGTCGAGGTGGCCTGCAAGGCGACCCAAGTCGTAGCGGGCACATCGACGTCGTACCAGACGCTGCTGGGGCGTGCGTTACAGTGGTTGAGATCCGTGTCGTCCGTGGTCGCGCCCCGAGTGTCGACGGTAAGCGTCGTGGGGATACTGATCAGTTGACCCGCATGGCGATCGTCGTTGGCCGGGCGAGGGAACTGCCCGACTTCCAAGCGCACGTCCTCTCGCGCCGGCTTGGCGTCAATCTGAATGAAATACGTGGTGCCGATCTCCGGCGTAAACTGGGCGTGGCCAGCGCTCCAGCGACTACAGCTTCCCTGCACCTTCTCCAGGTCCGACAGGCTCGAACCCGTGTAGACGGTGACATCGGTGCCGTCGTTGAGTGCATGCGTGGCCACGCGCAGGGTGTCATCGGTCGTCGGCGTGTAGGTGTACCACAAGCTGCCGTCGCCGCGGTAGTAGCTGCTGGACAAGTCGCAGGGGTACGGCTCATCCGCCTCGTTGGTGGCCCCAACAATCGACACGATGGTGTTGGTGTTCCCAGCCAGCGGCGTCGCATCGGCGAAGTTGTCGTTGGCTGGCGTAGGCACCTCTTCAAAGGCGAGGCTTAGCAAGCCCGCGTTACCCGTATGCTCACCCACCTGGACGTGGTACGTCTGACCTGCGCTGACCTGGAACGCATTGGTGGGGTGGAGCGCAGCGAGGTGCTCTTCGCAGTTGATGCGCGTCAAGGAGTCGAGGCTGGTTCCTTCGTAGGCCGCCGTGGCCAGCTCGAAGCTGGTGCCAACATCCGTTACGAGCAGGGTTTGGTCGGCCGGCGCGGTGTACTTGTACCACACCGTGTGGTCGTCGAGGCACGCGGTCGGTTCGCCCGCCTCCGTGGCAGTGCCCTCGATGCGCAACTCATCCGAAAACGGAGCCGTTACAAGGGTTGCATTGGCAAAGTCGTCGTTGGGGGCCGGCGGAGCGTACAGGATCCGGATGTCCCCCCAGAAGATCTCGTCCTCATCGGCGCCGAATTGAACGTAATAGGAGGTGCCAGCGGCGACCGGGAATTCCAGGTAGGCATCAACAAAGCCGTCCTGCTGGCAGTCAATGGTGGTCAAGGCATCCACGGACGAGCCCGTGTAAGCGGCGATGGTGGCCTCATTGAACCAATCGCGGGCAACCACGAGGGTTCCATCGGCCACGGCGTCGTAACGGTACCAGGCCGTCTTGTCCAGGATGCCGCACGGTTCAGGCTCCCCCTCTTCACGGGTCAGGTAGTCGAAGTCCAACTCGTACACGCCATCCTCGCCAACCACCAAAGCGTCGGCGAAGTCGTCGTTGGGCTCCAAGGCCTCCGTGAAGAACTCGACGTGGACGTGATCGCCGTCCCGATCGTCGCGGCCCGCGATCTGGTAGTAATACGTGGTGCCGGGCTCCGCGGCGATGTTGATGATGGCGGCGCCGTAGACATCCACCTCGCACTCCATGAACTCCAGGTTGTCCAGACTCGTGCCCCGGTACAGGTTGGTAATGAACTCACGGTATCCATCGGAGCGCACTTCCATCGTGATCCCGACGCGCGTGGTTGGCACGAACTTGTACCACAGCGAAAACGTCGATGCGCCACAGTTGTCCGGTTCGCCGGCCTCCATGGTCGCATACTCCGCTTCCACCCACTTGTCATAGGGTAGCGCCGAGGGCGTCAAGTCATACGCATCAGCGAAGTCGTCGTTGTTCTCGATCACACCGTGGGTCGCGCCGGAGGGCTGGACCGCCAGTGCCAAGGGAACCAAGATCAGGAAAGCTGCCATTGCGCGGAGCCTGCGCCCAGAACTGCCACTAGGAGTAACCAGCACCATCGGCACCCCCACTTGCAGAGATTATTAAGCGAATGTGGCGGGCCCGACAGCGATGGGCAGGCAAGCGCCTGCGCGCTGTGGCTGCACAAGCCGCGTCGGGCTCAC
>JBFJVP010000302.1:0-4136 GCA_041624075.1 Thermoplasmatota archaeon
AACGTGGTCATCGAGCACGCTGTGCTGCTTGTCGAGGAAGTTGTCCGGCGCGTACGCCTTGCCGTAGTGCCAGAGAAGATCCACGAGTTCCGGGTCCCCTTGCACGCTGCGGGACTCCCGCATGAACCGGGCGGCGGGATCGCCGACCATGTCCAGCAAAAGGAACCGATCCACTTCACCGGGCTCAAGCTGGGCAACGAAGGTCACGGAGCCGGCCAGGGGGTGGCAGTCCTCGAATCCGTCCTCGGCGTCGAAGAACACGACGCCGATGTCAAACGGCACGACGATGTGCCCTTGTGCGACGTGGCGCATGAGTTGCAGCAGGACGCCAACGCCGCTGGCGCCGTCGTTGGCCCCGAGGACGGGCTGCTTGCGCTTGGCCGGCACGGTGTCTTGGCTGGCCTCCTCCTTGGATTCCCAATGGGCACCCATCAGGAAAAGGCGGTCGCTGCCCTCGGGCGCCCGGTGGATGGCGACCAAGTTATGGAAGCGAGTCTCCTCCAGGCGCTCCCGGTCGTCAGCTGAGCAGGACTCCGGGTAGGCGTACCCCTGGGCCGGCCCCTTGTCCAGCGGCGCGTAGTCCGCGTACGTGAAGTTGTGCCAGGAGCGCTGCCAACCGGGGACATCGAGTTGTGCCCACAGCCATTGGGCCGCCTCGGCGTGGCCCGGCGTGCCAGGAACGCGAAACCGGGGTTCGCCCGCGTCATCCGTAATCAGGCCTTCGACGAATGCATACGCCGCCATGCCATCGAAGCCCGGCGGCGCGCCTGCGGGCGGAAGCTCCTCGTTGGGTGGCTGGGAAGGGTCGTTGGTTTCATCAACGGGCGCCTGGCAGCCTGCCAAGAGCAGCATCAGGAAGCTTGCCAGCACCTGGGCTTTCATGTGGCATCCGCCTCCACAAGCGCACTTTCGTGGCGCCGACCGGCAGCCAGGGCAACTGCGACGATGGCTCCGAGTGCCACGCCATTAGCCACCCAGGCGAGCCACAATTGCTGCGTGATGGCGAGGGCCGTATAGCCGGCACTGGCGACGGCAGCCATGGCCAACGCGTACGGCAATTGGGTCCGCACGTGGTCGATGTGGTCGCAGTGACCCGCCATGCTACTCATCACGGTGGTGTCGCTGATGGGTGAACAATGGTCCCCAAAGACTGCACCGCCAACCGTCGCTGCCAGTACCGGGCCGTACCACGTGAGGGCCTCAGGGGTGGCCGCCGCCAGGCCGAGGGTCACAGGCAGCATGATGGCGAACGTGCCGAAACTGGTGCCCGTGGCAAAGGCAATGATGGCCGACAGCAGGAACGCCAGCAACGGAATCCAGGACGCCTCGATCGAGTCGCCCACCGCCCCGGCCAGATAGGCACCCAGGCCGACGCCGCCGTCAGCCACGGGCCCCACGGCGTTGCCGATGCCCCACGCCAGGGTCAGGATGGCGAGGGCCGGCACCATGGCCTTGAAGCCGTCAAGCACGGTATCCAGGAATTCGTCCTGTTTGAGGGCGCCCTGGAGACTGTAGAGTACGAGGGCGAAGGCCAGCGCCAGGAAGCTGGCGACCGCGAGGCTCAGTTCGGCACTGGCGTTCTGCAACGCCCCCACGAACGAGTCCCGTGCCGGGTCCGTGGCGTCGTAACCGGTTGCGTAGAGCATGCTGATGGCGGCAACGAAGAGAAACAGGACCGGCAGCGCCAAGTTGATTGCTCGGGGCTTGGCGCCAGGCGCGGGCTCCATTTCCGCCAGTTCGCGGCTCATCAGGGGCTTGGCTCCGTCGCGCAGAAGCTTGCCTTCGCGGGCGGCGCGCAGTTCTGCTTTCGCCATGGGCCCGAACTCGATGCGCGTGACGGCGACCAGAAGCACGAAGAGGACCGTGGAGATGGCATAGAAATTGAAGGGAATGCCTTCGATGAACGCCGCAAACGGCGTCTTGTCAACGTTGTTGGCTGCAAACACGGGTGCCACGACGCCCAGAATGAAGCCCACCCAGGTGCTGATCGGGACCAGGATGACCATGGGTGCTGCCGTCGAGTCGATGATGTAGGCGAGTTTTTCGCGGCTGACCTTGAGGCGGTCCGTGACGGGGCGGAAGATGCTGCCTGCAGCGATGACGTGGAAGTAGTCGTCGATGGCCAGGAAGGCCGCACCCACAAACCAGGCAAGGAATTGGCCGCGCCGGCGGGTGCTGGCGTACCGCATGGCGGCTTCGCCGAAGCCCTTGATGCCGCCGCTGCGCTGCATGACGGCCACGAGGCCGCCCAGAAACAGGGTGAAGGCGACCACTGCGGCGTGGCCGGAGTTGGCGAGTCCTTCCACGAGCCAAGCGACCGCCTCCATGGTGCCGCCGCCCAGCGCCGCGGCCGTGGCCAGCAGGGGGTTGGCGCCGTCGCCAAAGGAGCGTTCTCCGGCGACCATGACCCCTGCCACCAGCATGCCCAGCAGGAGGCTTTGGTAGACCCTCCGGGTGAGCATGGCGACGATGATCGCTAGAACGGGCGGCAGGAGGCTGAAGGCGCCAAAATCGGCCACGAAGGCGGGCCAAGGGGTGGGCAGCTTAGGCGTTTCTTACCTGCATGGCTCGCCGGCCGTGCGAGTGGCATCGGACCCATGCGATCGGGATGAAGGGGAATCACGCGCCGGCGGCGATGATCTGCAGAAGGACCCGTCATTGCCCCGTGGCCTGCCCATAAGTGGTAGAGCGCGCCCTTGCCCGGCGCACGGCATCCAGGCGCCAGGCGATGCCAACCGGAATCGCCAGGCCCACGATGGAAGCGGCTGCTGCCACCCCAGGCGTGACACCAAGGGCGATGAGCCCGAAGCCCCCCGCAGCCAGCGCGGCAGTGGCCAAGGCGTACGGCAACTGGGTGCGCACATGGTCCATGTGGTCGCAGTTGGCGGCCATGCTGGAGAGCACAGTGGTGTCACTGATGGGGCTGCAATGGTCGCCGAACACGCCGCCTCCAGAGGCCGCGGCCAGCACCACGGGGTACCACGACTCCGGGTCGGGGAGTTGGGCTGCCACGCCGAGGCTGAGGGGAATCATGATGGCAAACGTGCCGAAGCTGGTGCCGGTGGCAAATGCCATGAACGCGGCCACCACGAAGGTTAGTAGCGGCAGCGCGCGGGGGCTCACCGAGTCCCCAAGGGCACCGGCAACCCAGGACCCAAGGCCAATGTCGCCCACGGCGACGCCCAGTGCGAAGGCGAGTGCCAAGATGGTGAGGGCTGGAACGAAGGCCTTGAAGCCCTCGATGGCGGCGTCCACCGCCGCGTCACCCCGCAGGATTCCCTGCAACCGGTACAGCACGACACAGAACGCCAGCGTCAGCATCGTGGCCACGGACAGTGCCAGGGGCGCGTTGGCGTTGCCAATGGACTCCCGCACGCCCAGGCCCGGCTCGTTGCCCGTGGCATGCAGCGCCAACACGGCGGCCACGAACAGGAAGCCCAGGGGCGCCAGGAGGTTGATGGCTCGCAGGGGCGCCCCCGGTTCGGGTTGGGCCTCCGCCAACTCGCGGCTCACCAGTGGACGGCTGCCTCGGCGCAGTACCTCACCGCCGGCGGCCCGGAGTTCTGCCTTGCGCATGGGCCCGAAGTCGGCCCGCGCCACCGCCACCAGGAGCACGAAGAACAGGGTGAGCCAAGCGTACAGGTTGAAAGGAATGCTTCGGACGAAGACTTCGAAAGCGTTGATCTCACTGGAACCACCAGCGGCGAGGCTGGTGGCTGTGAAGGCCACCATGAAGCCTGCCCATGTGGATACCGGGTTCAGGATGGCAACCGGGGCGCCTGTGGAGTCGATGATGTACGCCAATTTCTCCCGACTCACGCGCAGTCGATCCATCACGGGCCGAAACATGGTGCCCGACGCGATGACGTTGAAGTGGTCGTCGATGGCCAGCGCGGTGGCTCCGACCAGCCATGCCAGGAACTGGCCCCGCCGCGGCGTCGAGGCGTACCTGAGCGCTGCCTCCCCGAACGCCTGGATGCCCCCTGAACGTTGCATGAGGCTGATAATGGCTGACAGCACCAGGAGAAACAGGAAGATGCCGGCGTTGTAGGGGTTCGCCATGGCTTCGATCAACCAGGCAACCGTGTGCTCGAAGGCGCCCGCCAGGACCGCAGGCACCACGGCGACGCCGCCCG
>JBFJVP010000303.1:0-4133 GCA_041624075.1 Thermoplasmatota archaeon
ACGCCTCGCCAATGCGTTGCGCGCGCTGCGGGCGCGCCGGGGGCATCGGGCAACAACGCTCAAGTGGCAGTTCGTCTCCGGACCATCCATGAACGATCGAGCCATTGGCGTCGTGGCGATCCTGATTGTACTCATGCTTGGCATCGTCGGCGTTTTCGGCGCCTGGGTGGGCGCCTTGTACGCGTCGGACGCGCCCGTGCAGGCGGTCGTCACTGGCAAGCAGTGCGGATCCATTCCCACGCAAAAGACCAGCCAAGTGGCCGTTGAAACCAAGTGGCCCGTGCCAGGGATCCAGCACACGGTCACGGAATTCCCCAACGACAAGTGCCACTTGGTCAACAAGGACAACTTCGTGGAGTACCACATTCGCAGCGGCCGCACGACCCTCTACCAGCGTGAGGGCGGCACCTGCATCTACGACTCGGTCAAGGGAATCGGCTGTTAGGGCGGCAAAGGGCGCGCCGATTGGCCCTAGGGGGTGCCGCAATAGCCGATGAGTTCTCGGCACGCGTCACCGGCGCCTGCGGTGATAGGTGCAATCAAGGCGGTGACGGCGGCTACCACCTGCTCCACGAAGCTGATGAGGCGGCCGCCGCAGTCAGAGACTTGGCAGAGCCTGTTGACGATGTCATGCACCCAGTCGACGACGGGTTCCAGCAAGGCCGTGAGTTGCTCAAGCAAGGCCTCAAGGAAGGCGACCCAGTGGGCGCCGCAGTCGGAAACTGAGCAAAGCTGGTAGATGATGTCCTCGATAACAGAGGCGGCCTCGTCAATCAGAACGACGACGACGTCAACCAAGGCGCTTACGGCGCCATCTGCGTTGTCGACAACGTCGCCTGCGGGCGGAGGCAATGGTTGGGCGGTGGCCGCGCTGGCGGAGGCGATCAACAGTCCCAGGAGAATCGAGAGGGTTGCGAAGGGTGTTTTCATGAATGCACCTGTTGGCTCGAAGCAGGCCAACTTGGTCAATTGTTTGACGCTTGTCATGCCTTGAGGTTGCGGCCTCCGCCCGCCAGGCAAGACCGCACCCGTTACGATGGGGGGAGGCCCGTCTGACACGCGGAGAGCCCGGCGAATCTTTCGCAAATTTCCTCGAATACGTCCACGATGGCGCTGAGGATGGCCCAGGGCAGGGAGCCGCAAACCAAACTAGGACAGCCGGCACCAAGCAATTCCTCGGCCATGGATCGGATGTCGGCTACGCTGGGTGGAAAAGGCGGATCGCAAGGGGCCAGTTGAAGGACGCACAAGGACGCTACAAGTTGTTCGATGGTGTCCCACAAGGCTTGGGTGAACGCTCCCGCAGCATGACCGGCCACCTTGCAGGCGTGCCGCAATGCCGCGACTGATGCCTCCGCTGCAGCCAGCACCAGGGGAGCGACCGTTGCTCCGATGGCGAGCACGGCATCTGCGGCTTCGTCCGTAGGTGGCGGCAATGCCGGCGTCGGGGATGTGGGCATCGCGACAGCATCGCAAACGGCCTGTAGATGATGGTCCATTGTGCCGGGAACGGATTGGGCGGCGGCCCCGGCCGAGGCAACCAGCAGAACGAGCAGCATCAGAAAGAACGAAGCGCGGACCATGAACTCACCTGAGCGGCGAAGCGAACGGCCCATCAAGGGTTTCCAACAACATGATTTTTTCCCAGGTTCGAAGCGGCGGCGCCGGGCTTGGTTCTCTGCTGTTGAGCCCCGGGATTCAGCACCAGACCTCTACCCCCAACGCTTTAATCAGGGGTCTTGTCGCGCGCACCATGAGCAAGACAGACACCGCCGTGCAACTGCAAGAAGGCGACGTGGTGCGCTTCGACTACAGCCTCTGGGTCGAGGGTGACAAGGGACTATTCGAGACCTCCCAGGCCGAGAAGGCGCAGGAGGCCGGCATCTTCAACCCCGAGCGCACCTACCGCCCCTTGACCATCGTCATGGGTCGCGGCGCGCTCATCCCCGGACTGGAGCGCCACATGATGGAGAACGCGGCCATCGACGCCACGCAAACAGTGGACATCAGCCCCGAGGACGCCTACGGTCCCCGGGATCCCGCCAAGATCAAGGACGTACCCATGGCCAAGTTCCGCAAGGAGAAGGTCAACCCGGAACTGGGCATGCGCATCAACCTCGAAGGGCAGCGCGGCGTCATCGTTCGCATCGCTGGTGGCCGCGTGCGCGTGGACACCAACAACGAATTGGCCGGCAAGAAGCTGCGCTACGAATACACCCTGCGCGAGGTCGTGACCGATGACAACGCCAAGATCGACGCGGTTCTATCTACGTTCTTCCCCCGCGGCGGCCACTCAGTCCAACTCGGCGACGACGCCATCACCGTCAACCTGCCCGAGCAGGTCAGCTTCGACCAGAACTGGATGATGGGCAAGTTCCGCGTCCTGCAGGAGCTTCGGCCGCTGGCCGGCGAGCGTGACATTCGCTTCGTTGAGACCTTCCCCGCCCAACCCTCCATGCCTGCCCACGGCGAACCGGGCCACGTCCACGACGACAGCGAGGAATAGGCGCCCTGGCGCCGTCCACGCTGTGCTGTGAAGCGGGCGTAGCATGGGCCATCGGCTGGGTCGCTTAGCGCTAGCTCGCTCCCCGCCTCACCCGGCGCTCCAGCCGGCGCCCTGGGTGACGCCCTGGCGGCAGCCGCCCCGGACGGGCGCGGGCTCTGCTTCCTGTTGCACCCCGGTGCGCTTTTATGAAACTCCCTCCTCGCCGCGAACCGAGAGGAGACCCCGTGACAAAGACGGATTTCCAGGCGATCGTCGTTGGTGGTGGAATGGCTGGCTGCTCGGCTGCCATTCGCCTTGCCCAACAGGACGTGGACGTGCTGTTGGTCGAACGTGCCGAAGAGGGCGGCGCCAAGAACCTGTCCGGTGGTGTGCTGTGGGGCGATGATCTCTCCCGCATCCTGCCGGACTGGAAGACCCAGATGCCACTGGAGCGCCCCATCACCAACAAGAAGGTGGGCCTGCTGGGCGCTGAGACCGCGTTCACGGTGGACTTCCATGACGAAGGCCTGAAGCAGGATACCATTGGCTACTCGGTGCTTCGAGCCAAGACGGATAAGTGGCTCATGGATCAGGCAGAAGCGGCCGGAGCAACCGTCGTCAGCGGCGTCAACGTCGAAGGCCTCCACAAGGTCAACGGCAAGATCGTCGGCGTGGAGCAAGGCGGCGAAGTCACCCGGGCCCCGGTCACCATCGTGGCCGACGGCGCCAACAGCCGCCTTACCCTGGACGCGGATCTGCGCCATGGCCAAAAGAAGCTGGACGCGCACCACTACGCCCTTGGCATCAAGGAAGTGCTCAAACTGGACAAGGCGACCCTCGAGGACCGCTTCCTGATCGGCCCGAACGGCGGCATGGCTGGCGAATACGTCATCGGCCGTGACGACGGAATCATGGCGGGTGGTTTCCTGTACACCAACAAGGACACCCTCAGCTTGGGCGTGGTCGTGAACCTCCCCAGTTTGAAGAACAACCCATCCAAGACCAGCCACGACCTGGTGGAGGAGTTCCGCCTCCACCCGCACATCCAGCACCTCACCAAGGACGCCGAACTAGTCGAGTACGGCGCACACCTGGTCCCCGAAGGCGGCTACCAAGCCTTGGGTGAACTTTCTGCCGACGGCGCTCTCGTGGTCGGCGACGCCGCGGGTTTCTGCTTCAGCAACGGCATTGTCATCCAAGGCATGAATTACGCCGTCAAGAGTGGCATTCTGGCCGCCGACGCCGCCGTGCATGCCCTCGAGCGCAAGGACAACAGCCGTGTGACCCTCAGCCGCTACGACAAGCTGCTGGACAAGGAAGGCGTCATCGGCGACTTCAAGCGCTTCCAGAACACGAGCAAGTTCCTCTGGAACCCGCGAATGTTCGCCAAGTACCCTGACCTGATGGCCAACATGTTCCGCAACATCCTCACCGTCAACGGCGACAAGAAGAAGATGAAGAACCACTTCTTCGATGCCGTGAAGCAAACAGGCCTCAGCAAGCGCGAACTGGCCACCGACGCCATGAATGCGGGGGTGAACCTGTGAGCGACAAGAAGCTGCCAGTGGTCAACATCAAGGCCCGCCTGGGTGCCACCAAGTACGTCACGGACGCCCACGAGTTCGCCCACATCACCGTCGACCCCGAC
>JBFJVP010000304.1:0-4119 GCA_041624075.1 Thermoplasmatota archaeon
CGGGCACGCCCGTTCCTGAAGGCATGACGGATCAACAAGCCGACGCGGTCCAAGCGGCCATTCACGAGGCATTCCTGGTGGGGTACCGGTGGGTGATGCTGGTTGCTGCGGGCTTGTGTGTGGCGGGGTCGGCGGCGGCTCTTGCGTTGGTGGCGCCCCGCCTGCGCCCGGAGCCTGCACCGGAACGTCAGCAGTGACTCCGGGGACCGGCAGGCGACACCTAGCCGGGTCTTGCACTCCGGCGGCGGCGCACGACTTTGCCGATCTCTTCGGGCACGACGGCGGTGAGTGCGAGACCCAGCAAGGCCGCCCACAGAAGGAAGCTGACGGGCTGCGTGCGCAGGACCACTTGTAGTGGAGGGAAGTACAGGGCGCCGATGTGGATGGCCTGGGCACCGATGGCGCCCCAGAGCAGGAAGGGGTTGCGCAGAGGGGACCGGGTGAAAACCGATTGACGCTCGCTGCGACAGTTGCCCACATGGATGTTCTCGAAGAGTACCAGCAAGAGCAGCGTGGCGTTGCGGGCCACGTCGACCGACCAGCCCTGCCGGATCATCCAATAGAAGGCGCCGAAGGAGACCGCCCCAATGGTGGCCGCCATCACCAGGGTGCGCTGGATCATGACCGAATTGAAGATGCGTTCCCGGGGCGATCGGGGCCGCCGTTCCAGTACGTCCTCCTCCCCCGGCTCCAAGGCGAGCCCAACGTGCTGGATGCCGTTGGTGACCAGGTTCAACCACAACAGTTGGGCGGGCAGGAGAGGAAGGGGACTGCCCGTGGCCAATGCCAACAGGATCAGCACCAGCTCGGCAGCGCCCGTCGAAACCAGCAGGAACGTGACATTGCGGACATTCTGGTAGGCGACTCGGCCCTCGGCCACGCCCTCGATGATGCTGGCGAAGTTGTCATCGGTCACCACGATGTCGGCGGCCTCGCGGGCCACGTCCGTGCCAGCGCCCCCCATGGCCACGCCGACGTTTCCAGCGCGCAGCGCGGGGGCGTCATTGACTCCATCACCGGTGACGGCAACGAAGTGCCCCAGTTGTTGGGCCGCTTCCACGATCTGCAGCTTCTGGTGCGGTGTCACGCGGGCGAACACATGGGTCGACGCCACCAAATCGGGCAGTGCTCCCCGCTGGATCGCCTCGTCCACATCCGTTCCGGTTGCGGGGACTTCTGCAGGGGACGCGAGGCCCAATTCCTGGGCAATGGCATGGGCGGTGACCGGGTGATCGCCGGTCACCATGGCGATATGGATGCCGGCGGCCTTGGCCCGCAGGATTGCATCGGGCACATCGGCTCGGGGCGGATCGATCATGGCAACATAGCCCAGAAATTGCAGGCCTGTGGGCTCCGGGGGCGCGGCGGCGTCCAACATCGCAGTCCCGGTGGCCACCGCCAACACGCGGAAGCCTTGGGCAGCCAGGGCATTGGCTTGCTCTCTCCAGCCCGCCACTAGCTCGGCAGAAGCCTCGCACATGGGCAGCACCCGCTCCGGCGCTCCCTTCACGTGCACGACCGGGTCGCCGGACTCGGCTTTGTGGAACGTGGCAGCATACCGGTGATCGGGATCAAAGGGAATCTGATCCACCTGGGGCCACTGGGCAAGGGCGTTTTCGCGCAACTGGCCGTTCTTGGCAGCAGCCGCCAACAGGGCCACATCCGTGGGGTCGCCAGTCCATTGCCACGCGTGTCCGTCGTGGCGCAGGGTCGCCTCGTTGCACAGCACGGCGGAGTGCAGAAGCCGCTGAACGTGCTGGCTTGTATCCTGCACGTCCCGTTGGGCCGACTCAGGGTACTCCAGTTTCCCGACGGGCTCATACCCCTCGCCAGTGACCGCCACGGGGCCCACGCCGACCACGTGCAGTCGCCGCACCGTCAATTCGTTGACCGTCAAGGTTCCGGTCTTGTCCGTTGCAATGAACGTGCAACTGCCCAAGCCCTCCACGGCCGCCATGCGCCGCACGATCACGTGCCGGTGGGCCATGCGTGCACTGGCGACTGCCAACACGATGGTCAGAGCCACAGGCAGCCCTTCCGGGATGACCGACACGGCCGTGGCGACCCCGAAGAAGAACATCTCCCGCAGCGGGTTGCCAGCAAGTACCCCAATGGCCCCCAGTGCCAGCACGGCCACGAGGACAGCAACGCCCACCACGCGGCTGAAGCGTTCCATGCGCACCAGTAAAGGAATGGGCGCAGACGCAGCGGCCATCACATCCCCGGCAATGCGGCCCACCTGGGTGGCGGCACCCGTGCAAACCACGACAGCGTGGCCGCGCCCCCTTGCCACGATGGTTCCAGCAAACACCATGTTGCGCCGATCAGCGACGGGTACGTGGGATCCAGCTACCCATTGGGCATCCTTGGTCACCGACACGGACTCGCCCGTCAAGAGGGACTCGTCCACTTGGAACGCGAACTCCTCCAGCAGACGCGCATCGGCGGGGACCCGTTGGCCCGCCTCCAGCCAGATCAGGTCCCCGGGAACCAACTCTTGGGCATCCACCACGCGCGCCACCCCGTCGCGCTCGACGGTCGCGCGCAGCCGCAAGAGTCCCTGAAGCGCATGGGCGCTTGCCTCCGCGCGCAACTCCTGGGTCCCGCCGATGGCAGCATTGAGTACCAGCACGGCTGCGATGAACGCTGCGTCGATCATCTCCCCCAGTGCCAGGGAGACCGCAACGGCGACCCCCAATACGAAGATCAAGGGGCTGCGAAACTGGCGAGCGTAAATCGTCCACGCCGGCGCCCGGGGCTTGGCGGGCAGTGCGTTGGGGCCGTGAATGGCCTGGCGGCGCTCTGCCTCTTGCTGGGTTAAACCGCCCGGGCTGCTCGCGGACTCCTTGAGCGCCTCATCGGGGCCAAGGCACTCCCATGGGACTACCCGGTCTTGCGTGATGGCGCCTCCGCCTCGGGAACGATGACCACGGGCACATGGCAGCGCTTGGCTACCTCCGTACTCACGGAGCCAATGATGAGGCGCCCCACGCGACCCATTCCCTGGCGGCCCAACACGACCAGATCCACAGCTAGCTCCCGGGCCGTTTCCAGGATGACATCGACCGGCCGCCCGTCACGGGCTTCCACTTCCACGGGAATATCCTCGCGGCGCAGCAACTCGGCCCATTGGCTCGACAACTGGTTTGCTTCGTCCAAATGCATGCGTTCGCTCTCGCGCAGCAGCGGCGCCTCGCCATGCGACGACAGGGAAGCCAGCGTTCGGCCTGGCGGTCCGGCCTTGTAAGCATGCACCAAGATCACGGTGGCTTTCAACTCAAGCGCCAGGCGGCGGGCTTCCGCCAGGGCCGCTCGGCTAGCCGGGGAGAAATCGACGGCCACAAGGATGCGCCAAGGTTTGGCCATGGACGTACAAGGGCGGCAGGAACCAAGAGCGTGCCGCCTGGGGCTCCAATCCACCCCCTGGGCCCCTCCCCAAGCGGGCCGCAGCCTTCAAACCGCCGCGCCCTTGGCCGGACCCATGTCCACGCAGGCCGCCCGGCCCGACCAAGCGACCGCAACGCCTTGGCCCGTCTTGCAGATCGCCTTGGACGAAGTCAACCTTGAGCGCGCCCTCCAGTACGCAAAGGAGGCCGTGGCAGGCGGCGCCACCTGGCTGGAGGCCGGCACGCCCCTGATCAAGGCCGAGGGGCTGGAAGCCGTGCGGACCCTGAAGAAGACGTTCCCGGAGCAAACCATCATCGCGGACATGAAGACGATGGACACCGGCGCTTTCGAGGTGGAGATCGCCGCCAAGGCCGGCGCGGACGTGGTCGGTATCCTGGGCGCGGCATCGAACGAAACCTTCGAGGAGGCCGTCAAGGCGGCGCGCAAGTACGGCACCAAGGTGTACATGGACCTCATCGGAATCGCCGACAAACCCGCCCGCGCCAAGCAGGCTCAGAAGCTGGGGGCCGACTACGTGTGCCTCCACATGGGCATCGACGACCAGATGGTTGGCGCCAGCCCCGTGGAGACCCTGAAGGCAGTCGCCGAGGCGGTCACCATCCCCGTCATGGTCGCTGGCGGCCTCAACACAGAAACTGTGGGCGCATGCGTCACTGCCGGCGCCAGTGTCCTCATCGTCGGCGGCGCCCTGACCAAGGCCCCCGACATCAC
>JBFJVP010000305.1:0-4098 GCA_041624075.1 Thermoplasmatota archaeon
GTCACCCTTCTGCCGGCCCTCCTGCACCTGTCGGTTCGCAACGAGGCCAAGGAAGTGTTCAGGCCCAGCGTGCTCATTGGACGTATCGCCTCGGCGGCCGGCCGCAACAAGCCCGTCACGATCGTTGTGCTCCTGCTGGCCACCATCATTTTCGCCTCCTTCATTCCCAAGACCGAGTACGTCATCGGAACCGTCGAAGTGAACCTGCCCCAGAAGGAGCTGTGGACCCACAAGGACAACCGCTCCCACATGCTGGACATGTACGAACGGTTCCAGGTGAAGATCGAGTCCGTCGGTCAGGAGACCATCATCACCAAGGCCAGGGAGCCTGGAGGGCTGGCAACACAGGCGGCCGTGCATGACATGATTGCCATACACAAGGCCATGCAGGCCGACCCGTTCGTACAACAGGCTGGCGGAGCCGTCAACTCGGTGCCCTTCATCCTCAACCTGTACGCTCTGCTCAAGGACGGCCTGCAGAGCGCTGTTCCGGGCATCGGCCAGGGCGTCGTGGAAGGGGGAGCTTTCGTGCCGTGCGGCCCACCTGAAGGCACGCCGGAAGAGTTCGAGCCGCTCTTCGAGAACCTGCCCTGCTTCCCCGGCATCAATCCGGAGTACGACAACGACTTCGGCCTGATCATGGATTGGGACGACGCCGAAGTGAAGGCGGCTTACGACGACATGCTGGCCCGCGAAGAGTGGGCGCCCCTGCTGCTCACCTTCATGGATGACAGCTACTCCATCGCCTGGGCGCTGACGTTCGTCAACCTAGAGGTCGACCAGTCCAGTACCGAGAAGGCGGATGCCGCATTCAAGGCAGTCCTGTCCGACGCCAACCCGGAGGCGACCGACAACCACTACTTCGGGACCCTGACGGGCATCAAGAAGTACAATGATTACACCAACAAGTGGCTGACCCTGAGCACGGCGATCAGCCTCCTGATCGTCGGCATCCTGGTGGGCACGTTCACGGGAAGCATCCGCGCCGTGGCGGCCACCATTACCCCCATGCTGCTGACGTTCATCTGGTGGCTTGGGGCGCTGCCTATGCCGGCCGTCGACATTGACTTGGCGTTCATCTTCATGATCCCCATCGCGTTCATCACAAGTTTAGGTTCGGACTATGCCGTTCACTTGACGTGGAACCTGGAAAAGCAAGCCAACCCCACCTTCGTCTTCCGGACGGTGGGCAAGGCGGTGGCCTACTCGGGCTTCACGACGGCGGTGGCATTCTTCATCTTCACGCGCGGCGCCATCCGTGGCAGCTACGAGATGTTCGAGGCGGCAGTGATCGCGATCGTGTTCATGGCGGTCATCACGCTGGTCACCATTCCGATGTTCTACTACAAGCGAGGGCAGCCGGCGGAAGAAGAGTAGCCCCCGCCGCGCCCCAGCGCGCAGAAGCAAGCCTCAAACGAAGACGCCGTGTCCCAGGGACGTGGCCATTCCGGGGTTCCTGCTACGCAAGCTGTACAAGCGGGGCAGCCTGCGGGTTCCAGAGCCCGGGTGGCTCAGCTTTACGCTACACAATGTCTTGGGTAACGCAACCATTACCCTGCCGCCGGACATCGTCATCAACGGAATGCAGTACGCTCCCGAGGCCGTCATCGCCAACGAGGGGACCGTGGATCTTGCCAAGATCACCCGCGACCGACCCATGGAATTCAACCGCGGCGACCAGGTCCACTTGAAGATGGAGGGCCACCTCTTGCGGGGCGCCAACCGAATTCATGTGACGGTTCAGACAAAGGAATGGGGCGAACTGGAGATCTTCGTGGACGAGCGATCCAAGCTCTCGGATGAAGAAGAGTAGGGGGCCAAGCACTGCCGCGGCCACGTCGGAGCGGGACCCAACGGCTCGCCGCGAGTGGAACGCTGTGACACAAGGTACTAGTCAAGGATGGCTCCTCGATGCGCAATGCGACTCGTTTTGCTGCTGTTGGTAGCTGCCCTGGCGTTCCCGTTGGCGTCCGCCGAATTTGGTCATGAGCACACTGGTTTCCCGGTCAACGTGGACGGGCAGACTGTCTACCCGTACATTCCGGAGGACTGGGCCGAGCGCCACCCGAACGTGGTGGCGGACATTTTGGGCGCCGCCGAGCCGCTCAACAAGGTCGCAGGCAACACGATCTACCCGTACTACGGCCTGTTGACCGCTGAGTTGCAGCGCCTGGCGTCGGACTACCCGGACCTGGTGCGCCTGCATGTGGCGGGCCAGAGCCACGCCGGCCTCAACTTGTGGCTGCTGGAAATCGCGGACTTTGGCAACCCCGACCGGCTGCCGCTGGCCGAGCGTGAAGTGGTGTACCTGGATGGCGGCACGCACAGCAACGAGTACTCTGGCGTTTACTTCGTGACGGAGTGGGCGCAGTTCCTGCTGGACGAGTACGAGACCAACGAGACGGCCAAGTGGATCGTGGAGAACCGGCACACGTGGATCCTGCCCATGGTGAACCCCGATGGCAGCCACGCGTTTGGTCGCATCAACGCCATTGATGTCAACATCAACCGGAACTTTCCCAGCACCTGGGGTACGGTGAGCGAAATGCCGGTGATCAACTGGCCCGGACCCTACCCCATGAGCGAACCCGAGACGCAGGCGGTGGTGTCGACGCTGCAGGCAATCCAGCCCGACTACGTCAACAGCATCCACTGTTGCGGCAACTTGTGGCTCCACCCCTTTGGCGCCCAACAACTGGGCTTGTCGGCAGACAATGACATGTTCACCCGCGTGTGCGACGTGGTGTTTGCCGATGTGCGCAGCGACTGCGGACCCATCTGGAGTACGATCTACCCCGCCAGCGGCACGACCGCCGATGAGGGCTATGGCACCGCTGGCGCAGCCAGTTGGACGTACGAAATGAGCGGGCGCGGAGCCGTTGCCCCCTGGGGCCAGCCGGTGATCACGGGCGATCCCCGCACCCAGGAGATCGAGAGCTGGCGCGGCGTCCTGCACGCGTTCCTGTTCGCCGAGAAGTACGGCGGCCTGCCCGTTGTCACCGCCCTTCAGGGAGACACCAAGGAGCTTCGCGTTACCATTGAGAACCAGGGCTATGGGAACCTGAGCCATGCAACGGCAACGATTGCTGGCGTGGCGGTTGCCCTGGACCCGTTGTTGCCGGGCGAGAGCGCCGATTACGTGTTGCACGGCAAATTTGAGCAAGGGGCTGTGCCCGTCGAGTTGGAGTGGAAGAAGCGCTTGCATCCCGACAGCAACTGGGGTCGAAGCCTTGCCCACATTGATTTGGCCTCCGTTGGCGATGGCCTTGTGGGCCTGTTGCCAGAACCGGTTGCCAAGCCGACCATGTCGTTGCCGACTTCCGAGCCAGTGGTCTTTGCCCAAGAGCCCATCACCGAGTCCGAGGATGCTCCGGGGCTCGGTTTGCTGGCCGTCTTGGGGCTGCTGGGCTTCGCCGTGTTGCGGCGCCGCTAGGTGCGCTGGCGGCGCCCGCCGCCGCGGCCACCTGCGATCTGCCAATCTGAGGAAAGTCCTGTGCGCCGCCCGTTCAGGGGAGAACCGCCGGATCTGCACGAGGCGGCCGGAGGTCCACCCTGGAGGCCCACGGTTTTCGCCCCGAAGTTTCGCCACTCCGGCAAGAAAGGCTCTAGACTCCCGTCCAAATCTGGTTAGGGCATGGGCATGCTGCAGGAGTTTCGCTCCTTTGCGATGAAGGGCAACATGATCGACTTGGCGGTTGCCTTGGTTCTTGGTGCAGCCTTTGGACGCGTCGTGACGAGCGTGGTCAACGATTTGCTCATGCCGCCCATCTCCCTGGCTCTCGGCGGGGCCTCGTTCATCAACCGCTACGTCGTGCTTCGGGGCACGGTACCTGCGGGTGCAACCCTTGAGGAGGCCCGCGAGGCCGGCGCCATCGCCTTTGCGTGGGGCTCGTTCGTCACGATTCTCATCGAATTCATCATCGTGGCGTTCGCGTTGTTCATGATCATCCGCCAAGTCAACAGGATGAAGCGAAAAGAAGAGGCGGCGGTGACCACCAGGAGTTGTCCCCAATGCACGACATCGATTCCGTTGGCCGCGCGCCGCTGCCCGGCGTGCACTTCCGAGGTTCCGGCCTAGGCGGCCGGCGGCCCTGCAAC
>JBFJVP010000306.1:0-4091 GCA_041624075.1 Thermoplasmatota archaeon
CACACCAGCCATTCGTGGGGCTCATGCCGGAATTGCTGAGGCCGCCGGCGCGTCTACAGCCAGTCGGATGGGTCTACCCGGCGCAGGACGCAAGGATACGATTTCTGAGTGATAATACCGCGCGCAGTGCAGCGCCCCTACTGCGCCCTCTCCATCAGCAATTCCGCCAGCCGCACCAGCGCGTCGCGGGCTTCGCTGGCGGGCAGTCCTGCCACGTCAAGCAGGGCGGCCTGGGTGTAGGCGGCGGCCTCCTGTTGGCTGGCGGCGACGGAGCCGGAGGCGAAGAGCTCCTCCCGTACGCGCGGGAAGTCTGCCTTGTTGCGTTGGTCGGCCGGGGGTAGTTGGCCTCCGCGTTCCAGGTAGCTGAGGTAGGGGCTGCTCAGGGTGCCAGCGACGTAGTCGGTGCCGGCCGGCTTGCCGGTCCATGCGGGGTCGCCGGCCACATCCAGAACGTCATCGAGGACTTGGAACGCGGTCCCCACGGCGTCGCCGTAGCGGGTCAGCATGGCGACTGTGGGGGCGTCGGCGCGGGCAATGGTGGCGCCGATGCCGGTGGCGGCGGACAAGAGGGCGGCGGTCTTGTCGCGGATGACCTGGGTGTACTGCTCCCGGTCGGGGCGGCCGGAGGCTTGCAGCCGCTGCTCGCGCAGTTGGCCGGCGCACAGGCGGCGGCACGCTTCGGCAGTCATCTCGTGTGCGGCGGGCGGCAGGCCGCTTCCGATGGCGAAGGCTTGGGTGAAGAGGTAGTCGCCCACCAGGATGGCCCCCGTCAAACCGTGGGCTGCCACGGTGCTGGGTTTGCCGCGGCGCTCCTTGGCGTCGTCCATGATGTCATCGTGGACCAGGCTGGCCGTGTGGATGAGCTCCAATGCCACGGCGGCCCGGAGGGCCTGGTCCAGGCCTGCGTCACCCAGCCGGCCGCCGCCGCACGCATAGAAGGCAGTCAGGACCACCAGGGGGCGCACGCGCTTGCCGCCGGCGGCTACGGGTTCCTGGTTCCACGCGTCGAGGTCGGGGTCGTCGCTGCGCGCCAGGTCAGCGAGCATTTGTTCGACGCGATCCAGGTGGTCGATGATGTGCTTGGGGAAGACGGCGACGATGGGGTTCATGTGGCCTCCAAGAGGGCGGTGAGAATCAGGATGGCGCCAGCCAGGGCGTGAAGCGCGAGGGCGCCAAACCGGGCGCCGGCCAGGCCGGCTGGATCGTCCACGTTTTGCTGGACCAATTGGACCAGGCGGACGGCCGCGAGGCAGGCGACGCCGAGAAGAACGAGAGGCAACGCGTCGGTTTGCAGGGTCCCGACCAGAACTGCGGCGAGGCCTGCCAGACCGACGCCAACCAGCAGTGCAAAGCCGGCTGCGTGGCCGCTGCGGGGCAAGCGTACCAGAAGGCTGCGCTTGCCGGCGGCCTCGTCCAGGGGTCGATCGGCCAGGTCGTTGACGTAGAACAGAGCGGCTGCTAGCAAGCCCAGGGGCAGGCTTGCCAGGAGACCCACGATGTGGGCGTTGGGGTCCTGCCACCCGACGAGGGCGTGCAGCGCCCCGACAGTGATCAGCGGCCCGTACGTGATGCCTGCGACGGCCGGCCCAAAGCCTACGTCGTGCAGGCGCGCGTACAGGATGCTGAGGCCAAGGCCCGCGGTGCCTGCAATGGCGAGGCCGGGGGCGTCCTTGGCGAGCCAGAGGCCGATGATGGTGCCGCACCCGTACCCGGAGACCATCCACACCTTGTACCAGGCGCTGGGTGGCTCGGGTGGCGAAAGCGGCCCGCGCGGCCGGCGCGTGCGCAAATGGTGCAAGGCGTTGGCGCCGCCCTGCACGGCCAACACGGCGATCAGGATGGCTACGACTCGAACCAGCTCAGCATAGCCCGAGGCGGCGGCCACTCCGAGGCCGACGAGGGCGGCAGTCGCCGCCGCCACGATGAAGGGGACGCGAAGGCTGGCGAATTGGAGGCCCAGCCAGGCGAGGCGATCCGCTTGCGCCACGGCGTAAGTGACTTCAAATCGCTCGCCGCCCAGGTGTCGGCACGTGGCCTCGGCGCGCGTGAGGGCGACGAAGCCGGCAACCATTCCTTCGAGGTAGGCCGGGGGGAAGTCGGGCGCCAGCAGGACCACGGCCGAACGGGGCCCGGATCGTTCGATGCGAGCAGCGCGGGCCTCTCCGCGCAGAAACGGGTACACGTCGCTGGCAAACAGGTTGAGTGCGTCCTGGGGTCGGCCGCGCAGGTGCCGCACCAGTGGCCGAAACGTCCGCGCCCAAAGGCGAGCGTAATCGGCACCCAAGTCCCGCAGAGTCCCCGCGCCCTTGTCGGCCTCAAGCTCACGCAAGGCGTCGCAGAATGGCTCGGCCGCCACGAGGCTCGTGGGGTTGTCGGTTCCTTCCGGCATGCTGGCTGGTCGGTGACGACTGCCCAAGTGTCGCCAGGCGATGGCCCGCACGCTGGCCTGCTCCACGGGCCGGCCTAGCGGGGGTGGCTAAAAACCGTTGGCGAGCGCCCGTGGCCGGACCAGGGGCTCACTGGCGGCGCCGCATGGCGGCGGCCACCGCGACGGCGGCTACAACCAGGGGCACGCCGGTGGGCGGAATGGGAGTCTCCTCGCTCTGCACGTCCTCAAAGAACGTGCTGCGCGTCACGGTGATCGTCTTCTCCGTGCTGGCAATTTGGCCCACGTCGTCCCGGACGGTGAGGCGCACGGTATACTGGCCTTGTTCCGCGAACCGCACGCTGATGAACTCCTGGAACGACTTCGCCTCTGGGCTGTAGTCGCTTTCCCAGACGCGTTCGACGATTCGGCCATCGGGGTCGTAGGAGCGGTCCCGCAGCCGTACGACGTCGCTGGTGGTGGGGTTGATCGGCTCGTAGACGAAGTCCGCCACGGGCGCGCGGCCGCGGACCACCAGGATCTTGCTGATACTGCTCGGGCGCTCGTTCAGGTCCCAGACCGTCAGCGTCACCTGGTATTCGCCGGCACGCTCGATGAAGATGCAGGCCTGGGGTTGCTCGGAGCCCCCGAAGGGACTGTTCCATTGACGCCGCTTGACTTGGTCCTCTGGAGTCGAGCGGTCCAGGAAGCACACCTGGCTGCCACTCAGGGGCTCCAGGGGCTCCCATGTAAAATCGGGCACCACGCTGGACTCTTGCGCCAAGACTGCCGCTGGCAGCGCCACCAGGGTGGTGCAGGCGAGGGCGATCCAGAGTCGGCCGTGCGTGGGAGTGGTCATGGGGGCTTGTAATCCATGGAACAACGGTTGGATATTAGAGATACGTCACTCGCGGGTTTTAGCGCTGGCGGTTGCGCCAACCAATGGCCAACAAGAATAGGCAGACGACGATCAACAACGCCAGGGGCGCCGTCATCTCGCTAAGAGCAGGAGGCGGCACCTCGTTGAACTGCGCAGGAGACTGGACCACAATGTTGCGCTCCGACATCAAGATCTGACCCCCATCCGTTTCAATGGTCAAAACCACCCTGTAAATGCCATCCTCCCTGAAACTGTGGGTGACGCTGCGGCCCTGCGTCATATGGCCATCGGAAAAGGTCCACGTCCAAGCGTCCACCCGGTCCCCGCCGGCCGGCCGGGACGTGTCCATGAAACGAACCGAATCCCCTGGCGCCGGAAAAAGTGGATCATGGGTGAACGACGCTGCCGCAGGCAAACCTGGCCGGACAAACAACAACAGCTCCACCACGTCGATGCCGCCAGAGTCGTCCTGAACCTCCAGGCTTACACGGTGTGTCCCTGCTTCCGTGAAACGGTGCACGAAGCTCGATTCGACGCCCACGCGCCCCTGGGCCTGCCAGCGGTATGTTTCGATTGAGCCATCCGGGTCCATCGAAGCGTCGCGAAACGTGACATGGTCATCGGTGGTCGGCACCTTGGGGAAGTAGCTCAGGTTGGCCAGCGGCAACTGGTTGGCAATCTCGATGCGCTTCGTGGTCTGATTGGTTTCCCCCCAATCATTGGTTATGATGAACGTAACATCGTACGTTCCAGGGCGCTCGAAGCGGTGGGACGGCTCACATTGACTGGGAATGGTTCGCAGACGGCCCTCAACCATCGCCTGCCAGTCACAATTGACGATCGGGC
>JBFJVP010000307.1:0-4089 GCA_041624075.1 Thermoplasmatota archaeon
CCACAACGTGCCGGCCATCCAGGCACTAGATGAGGTCATTCCGTTCCTGAAGCCGACGCCAGAGGGTCGGGTGTTGCGCGTCGCCTACCTGGCCGGCAACCGCCTGGACGAGGACCTCAAGCAGGTGGGGGGGGCGCTGACCAAGCACTGTGATCGCCTGTGGATCAGCGACCCGGACCCCCGTGGACGTGGCGAGGGCGAAACCAGCGCCCTGCTGGTCCAGGGAGCCATCGAGGCCGGCCTGCCCGCCAGCCACGCATCCAGTGCCATTTTGGAATGGGACAACTTTGAGGCGTGCTTCGAGGAAGCCCGCCCCGGCGATCTGCTGATCTTCCAATGCGAGGACCACAAGGGGCTGGTGGCGCGCATCCGTGAATTGCAGGCGGCCGCCCAACACGCCGGCCCCATGGAGGTGGACGCGTGAGTGGAGGCCTGCGCCGGGTTGGCCATCGCGTGCTGCGGGGCGCCAACCTGTACGCTGATGAGCCCCTGTGGGTCCTGTTTGTCCGGGGCGACGTGGACGCACAAGCGGTCCGGCAGCGGATCCAGGCCGCCGGGTTGGATGTGGATGGCGCCAACGCCGGTGAATTGATTGGCAGCATCGCCACGAACTTGCAAGCCGACCACGGCCTCGAGCAGCCCTGGTACGAGGCGACGCTCGATGCGGATGGGGACTGGTTCATCGTCCATAACTACGCCCACGAACACGCCGGTGAAGCTGCCGGTCGCGCAGCCCTGGATTTGGTGGCCGCTGCAGGCGCCGGAGAACCGGTTGACGTTGCGGCGGCACGAGATGCAGTGGCCGCGGCGTTTGACGATCACGCCCGGACCCCCAGCGTGGCGGCTCTCCTGGAGGCGGCCGAGGCGCGTGGCATCCCGGTCATGCGTCGCGGAGACCAGCACTACCAACTGGGCTGGGGCATCGCACAGGAGCACCTGTGGGGTACCATGACTGGCCGGGTGTCGGGCCTGGGTTTCGACATCGCCAACGACCACGAGCGCGTCATGCAGATGCTGGAGGACACGGGCATACCCTGTCCACGTGGCGATTCGCGCCGCTCCCTGGCCGGGTGCCAGGAGTTGGCGGAGGAGTTGCGCTATCCCTTGACGGCGAAGCCGTTGCGGGGTCGGGGCGGTGTCACGGTCCGTATCGACGGCCCTGACCAGTTGGAAGCGGCGTACGACAAGGCCAAGCAGTTCCACCGCTGGGTTGTCTTGCAGGACTTCGTTTCCGGCGCGCCCCACCGGGTCCTCGTCGTGGCGGGCAATGTGGTTGGAGCGGTCCGTCGCACCGATGGAGCCGATGTCACCGACTCCATGCACCCTGCCGTGGCCCTTGCGTGCCAGCGCGCCGCCAGGCTCTGCGGGCTGGAAATCGTGGGCGTTGACGTGGTGGCAGACAACCTGGAGGTGCCGCTGGACGAAACCCGTGGGGCCGTCGTCAGCCTTCACCCCGCGCCCAGCCTGGAGCCCTTCCTGGAACGGGGCGCGGCAGAGGCCGTGCTGGAGACACTGGTGCCCGAAGGCGACGGCCGCATCCCGCTCGTGGCCGTGACTGGAACCAACGGCAAGACCACGACGGTGCGCTTGGCTAGCCACATCCTGAAGTACGCCGGTGGCCGCGTCGGCATGGCGTGCACGGGAGCCGTCGAAGTGGAGAATCACGTCATCCTCCGGGGCGACTATTCCGGCCCCAGCGCCGCCCGCACCGTCCTGCGCGAACCCGGCGTCACGCACGCCGTGTGTGAAGTCGCCCGGGGCGGCATCCTGCGCCGTGGCCTTGGCTTCGACGCGTGCGATGTGGCAATCTTCCTCAACGTCGCCAGCGACCACCTGGGCGAAGGGGGCATCGAGACCATCGACGACTTGGCCCGGCTCAAGGGCGTCGTCGTTCGCGCCGTTAAACCTGGGGGCGCTGCCGTGCTCAACGCTGACGATGCCATGGTTTGGGCGCAGCGCCACGAACTGAAGTGCGCCGTCATCCCGTTTACCATGGATGCTGACCACCCTGACCTGCAACGACACCTGGCGGCGGGCCCGGACCGGCTGGCGGTGACGTTCCAGGACGCAGCGATCGTGGTTCGACGTGGCCGCTCCCGTTACCGCCTCATGGACATCGTGGACATTCCCATCACCCTCGAGGGAGCCGCCATGTTCAACGTCCAGAACGCCATGGCTGCCACTGCCGCCGCATTGGCCCTGGGTGTTCCCGACGAGGACATTCGGGCTGGCTTGCAGACGTTCAACCCGACGCCCAACCAGTTGCCTGGCCGCATGAACCTGATCCGCCTCGGCGGCGTCAAGGTCCTGCTGGATTACGGACACAACGTGCCGGCCCTGCAAGCCCTCGGGGAGGTCCTGCCCAGGCTCGCCCACGGCCGCAAGCTCAACGTGGCCAACGCCGCGGGCAATCGCCGCGACGAGGACCTGCGCGAGTTTGGCCAAACGCTGGCCGGCATCTACGACCGAATCTACGTTTGCGACCCCGACAAGCGGCGCCGCCAGGAAGGCGAAACGGCGGGAATCATCGTGGAGGGCATCCTGTCCACGGGCTTCGCCGAAGAGCAGGTCATCCTGGAGTTGGACGAGGCGCGGGCGCTGCGCATGGCCCTGGCGGAGAGCCGACCCGGCGACTTGGTGGTTCTGCAAGCCGACGACGTGGGTGCCGCCATCAAGCTGTGCCAGGAGTTGCAGCGGCGCCTGGAGGCCGGTGAGAGTCCGGCGGATCTGAACCAGAAGTTGTTGGCCTAGGCGCCGGGCACGGCCTGGCAGGCGAGCGTCGGGGCAAGTGCGACTCCGGTGAATTCAGCCGCCTCCGCATTGCCGCATTGGCCTGCCTCATTGCGGGCGTCGTCGCCAACAGCGATGCAGCCAACACTGGGTGCCGCGCCGGCGCCAAGCGAGCCGACAGCCACGGCGCTGGCGCATTCCTCCGCTTCATTCTGGGCCTGAGAGCCGACGGCAACGCAAGCCAGGGCGGCGCCTGCACCCACGGCCAGGCCACCAATGCCGACCGTGTAGGCGCAATACTCCACATCGTTGCTGGCTTGCCGGCCCACGGCAAGGCAGCCCATGCCGGGTGCCGCGCCAAGACCCGCCAAGCCGCCCACGCCGGCCATCACGCCACAAGTGGTCGCATGGTTGGCTGCCGCGTCCCCCACCGCCATGCAACCGGCGACCGCGCTGAGGCCGGCACCAATGACTCCGGTGCCAGTGCCATGCGCACAGCGCTCGGTTCCGTTGGTTGCGTTACCGGTGCCGCTGAGCGCCAGACAGCCGATGGCCAGCCCGGCGGCAGCGCCCCTGTCACCAGAGGCTTGCCCCCAGCCGCAGTCGCCGGCATGGTTCTCCGCGTCCCCTGGGCTCACGGCGAGGCAGCCCCCCGCCGCGCCCAGGGCGGCGCCCGTGCTGCCACCCACGCTTTGCATGCCGCACTCGACTCCCTGGTTTGACGCATGGCCTCCTCCAACGGCGAGGCAACCCAGGCCAACCAGCAGCGCACCGCCTGTGTAGGAGTAACCGCTGGCCGATCCGCACGCATCGAAGCTGTTGGCCGCAGTGCCCGTGCCGCTGACGGCAACGCAACCCAACGCCACGCCCACGGCCCCATCCCGGCTATGCACCGTCCCGCAGGAGCCTTCCACGTCGTTGGCGGCGTCACCCGTGCCGCTGATGGCCACGCAGCCCAAAGCCACGGGGGCCGCGCCCCCTGCGCAGCCCGCCTCTGCGTTGCTCGCGTTGCCCGTGCCACTGACCGCCAGGCAACCCAAGCTCCCGCAGTGACCTCCCTCGGCATCGCCCGTAACACTCACTGCAAGCACGTCTGCGCAGCCGTCGCCCACTTGCACGGACACAGCATCGCAATGGGACGCGGTGGCCCCACCAACTGCACCCAAGCTTGCCGCAACCAGCATCACCACCACCCAACGAACCAACATGTGGCAACCAGATGGGCGAAATGCGTCATGAGACTTGGCCTGGTGGGATGCGGGGGTGGTTGGCGAGTTGTCCTGCCACATGCCTGGCCCGCTCAGGCCACCAGCACGGCAACCACATTATCCGCCCCTTCCCGACTCGCCACCCTAACGG
>JBFJVP010000308.1:0-4085 GCA_041624075.1 Thermoplasmatota archaeon
ATCTGAGGCTGAGTACGCCTCCGGCTGATCGCCCCGGGCCAGCCGGTCGTTCGAGCGCTCGTACCTGGCAACGCTGGGGCCGTTGCCGTGGCCCTGCCTGCACGTGGCCACGGGGCGATCCACGCGAAGTCATGGAGCACTCGGGGTCGGGGGAAACGCCCGGAACCGAGTAGGCCCTATTCTCGACACCGGGAGCAAAGCGAGCGGCGTCGCCGAGCGAAGCGAGGGTGAATGGGGCCTGCTCCGCTGGGGGTCTGAGCGAAGCGAGGACCCCCCAGCCCCGAGTAGGCCCCATTCTGTTCCTCCCGCCGCCCTCGCGGGCGGGGGACTTGCGGCATTCGACTGCGCGTCTCAGGGACTTGCACCAGAGGCACGTGGCGCGTTTCAGCAAATCCCACAGCGATGTCCGGCGCAACCGCCTTCATTCCGCTCTGCGGGCTGTGTCGTTTCTGCTCCCGTGCGGCCAGTCTCCCAGCCACCCGTTATCGGGCTCTCATTTGCGGTGTGGGGACCTTCCTCAGTTGAAAACCGGCGAACCGGCCAACCGTTGGCCGCGCTGGGGCGAGGGGGTCAGACGCTGCGACAAGGCTGTCCTTTATGAACGTCCCGTAGGGCTCCTGGGCAGGAGCGGCCTGGCGGATCTAGGGTTCCAGGGGGCGGTTGGCAAGGGTAACGCCCACCTGGCGATGTCCTGGCCCGCGCCAATCATCGGCTGCTACTGCGCTGCGATCCCCTGCACTGGACAGGCCGCGCCACCACGTCGAGCCCCCGGATCCTTCCCTTTCCACGATGGCCCGCGTTTCCTCCTGGTCTATGACATGGATTTCCCAGTGCTGCCTCGGCGGACTTCCCGGTGCCGCGACTGCTGCAGTGGACACGACCCGCGTCGCGTTGGTATCTCCTGGCCCATCATTGTAGAAAAATTCGGTTCGGCTCATGAAGTAGGTCGTCATGGCCTTGGCTTGCGCGGGGACGCCCCAGGCGTTGAGTGTTCGGGTGTCGTTCTCGCTGGAGGTCCACCAGAACGAAAGGATCGCGGCGCCAGGCAGGCCACGAACGGGGTAGGCCTCGATCAGTTCGACATCGTCCCCACAAAGCGCGCCTTCGTACGCGGCCACGATGGTGCCCGGCGTGGCGCCCGGAAGCGGTTCATGACCCGTGTGCGCAGGGAATGCGCTTGCTGGTGCATCGACCAATGAACTCCAAGTGATGCAGTTGCTGCGCAGGATTTCCGGCGCCGCCACGACGGCGTCCGTCGGCACTGGCGTGTTTGGGGTGGTGCAGCCGGCGAGTAGAAGGACCAAAACCAGTGCTACGCGCATGCCCCGTCCACGGCGATGCCATAGATGAAACTGCACTAGCGCCGGAAGCGCGGGCCGAACGGAGGCGGCCCCGTGCCAACCGCCCGGTGGCCCGGTTAGGGTCGCCTTGGGCCGTCACTGCCGCTGCCGCCGCAGACCGGCTCGCATGCGAAGTTCTGGCCCCAGCAGTTGCCAATGATGGGTTCGCAGACCCAAACGCAGAGTTCGCTTCCGGGCTCGTCATCGCAGAAGCCGTCGTTGACCTCGATGCAGATGGCGAACTGCCCTTTCTCCGCAGCCGGCAGACATGCCCCATGCACCGAGACGCACAGCAAGGGGTTGGTGTTGCTGTCGGGCGTGCATGTGTAGGGGGGAAAAGTTTCGTCCCCTTGGGCAAAAGCGGCAGATGCAGTGAGAAGAATCGTGGCCGTTGCAAAAGAAACGATATTCATAACTCTTACAATTCTTTACGACCATTTGAATTCGACGGTGCCGCGTTGCCTGCCTCGCAGGTCGATGCCTGCCCGTTCCCAGCCAGCCTAGGCCAATGGTTATCCTGCGTTTTCGTGTCCACAATTCATGCGCGTTCTTGTTGCGTTGGCTTGCCTGCTGTTTGTCCCGTTGTCCGTGGCGGCGCCGCCTGGCGAAACCCATTACGCAGGCATCGGCACCGTGGATGCAACGCACCTGAGCGTCGCCGGACCCAGTATTCCTTGTTCAGCCCAGGAAATGTTCACGGTCGACTACGTTGTGGATGAAGATGACTCCTACGGCACCTTCCTCCGCGTCCACGCGCCCGCCCACCAGTGCTTGTGGGCGCCAGATCATTACGTCGCCCTGGGCGGCGTCACATTCGGCTCTTGCCACGACGGCACCGATGCCACGACGTGCAGCCGGGATCCTTACGAGTGCCCGCAGGGCCCCTGGTCGTGCTACGGCCAAGCCACGATTTTTGAAGACGGAAGCATCGAAGCGTGGGGCTACGACTACACGGAGCACTACGACCCCGAAGGCAACTACGCGGGCACCTCAGGAACCAGTTGGTCCTTCGAGATCGATTCATCCGTTGCCTTGCCGTGGATGCACCCGTTCCTGATCTTGTCGTGATTTCCACGCCCTTTGGGCGGCCGGTGCTCCTGGGGCGCCGCACGGCCCACTCGGGGGCCGAGGCCAAACCCCGAGCGCGGCCGGGGCCGGCTCCTTGCCTGCGCCCTCGCCCCAGGTGCCGAAAGCGATGGCCCGACACAGGTCACGCCGACGGGCCTCGTGGGCCGGTCAATCTTGGATCGGCAGAGGGGGAGGAGGGCGGTCAACGGCTAGCTGGTCAGTCGAACGGATGATGTCTTGTCGTTCATCTGAAGGCAGCTGCTCCACCAGCCGCAGTCCTGCTCATCCATGACGACGCAGTCGTAGCAGTCAATGGAATCTCCACCGTAGTTGGTGTGCTCGTAGTGGATGAACGAGGTGCAATCGGTCTCGTGCCAGGTGGAGTAAGCGGAGGACACGCGGTCGTCCCACCCGTTTGGCATGGAGGGGCTGACCCAATCGGTGCCCGCACAGGTGCCTCCGATGTACCAGTTCAGGTAGGTTCCGACCTGGTACTCCTCGTCATAGTCGCGGGCGGTAAGCGTCCACTCCGCCCCGCCGAGCTCCACGTCCGCGCATGGCATTTCGGCACCGAGTCCAGGTGATTCGCTCTCAGGAGTTTCGATTTCCACTCCGGAAGCGCCCGGCAGGCCAACGCCGGCTCCGCCGAGGCAAAATTCGATGCCGTACGAGGCCAGGATCAGGTTCCCTGCCGGCGGCCCGGCGCGGCCAAACGCCGCGGCTTCGGTAGCCGATTGGAAACAGTCGGCCTGGCCGAGCCAGGGCGCGTCAACGCCTTCGGGTGCGAGGAATGCGACGCAGTGTTTCAAGGCGTCCGTCTCCGCCAGTGTGGCGCTTCCCCCGAGGGGCACAAGCATGAGTGCCAAAGGCACGGCTAGGCTGGTCGCTTTCATGTTACCACCAAGTGCTGCGCTTTTTGGCAGCACCAGTCGATTGAGCCTTCGGCCCCCTAATTAGAGATCTGTTTCCATATTATCAAAAATGCAGGGCTTTGGCTGCCTGGGCAGTTTTCCCTGTGCGCAGAAGACCTCACGTGGGAGATCAGTGGTTTCTTTGCGCATCACGGTCGGTCCCGCCGTCGACCCGCCGGTAGGGGTAGGCAGGAACCGGAGCCCAAAACTGGTTGATTCGCTGCGGGCCGGCTGGCTCGCACATCCCAAATCCATTTACCCGTCCCCGGCTGGCCCGGCCCGTGCGCGAGGCCCTGGCAACCTTCTACCGCAACCACCGCGTCGTTCGCCCCCCGACGCCCACGCCCGGGCCCGAGGTGCCGGTTGAGCTGGTGTGCTTTGACATGGATGGCGTCTTGATTGACGTGGGGAGCAGTTGGGTAATGGTGCACCGCCACTTCGGCGTCGAGAACCAGGCGGGCCTGGCTGCCTATTTGAACGGCGAATTTGACGATCAGGAGTTCATTCGGCGCGATGCGGCCCTGTGGCTGGAGAAGCAGCCGCAATTGGCGCGGGCTGACTTCGAGCAGATCTTCAGCAAGCCACCCCTGATGCCTGGCGCTCGAGACACGATCCAGACGTTGGAGGCGGAGGGCATCGAATGTGCCATTGTGTCAGGCGGCGTCGACGTGATGGCGGAGGCCGTTGCGGCCCGACTGGGCATCCACCACGTGGCGGCCAATGGATTCGTTTACGATGATGATGGCCACATCACCGGCGAGGGAAT
>JBFJVP010000309.1:0-4047 GCA_041624075.1 Thermoplasmatota archaeon
GCAGGCTCGGACAAGTACCCCGCCACCGTCAAGTCAGACGTGATTGCAGCCGGCCAGGAGCGCGGCGCCCACAACTGCGGCCAATGCGACGAGCGCGTGGGGAAGTACCTGAAGAAGTTCAAGGCGACCCAGGACCCCAAGTGGCTCGACGAGTGCCTCAGCCGGGTGCAGTGCCGCTGCCGCAGGGAATGGGAGTTGACCCTTGAGTTGGGGCCTCTGATTCCGGCGTACGGACAGTTGTAGTCAGGCTCCCCCGCGCAAGCCAGACAGCATCGACTCGAGCCACTCCAGGTACTCCTCCATGGCCCGTGATCCGCGTTGGGTGATGCGGTACCTGGCCTCGAAGCCGGAACGCAGCAGCACCCGGCGAGACTCCAGGAAACCGGCGTCGGCCAGGCGCCGGGCGTGGCTATCCAGGTTACCCGGCGTCAGCCCGAGGGCTTCCCGTGCGCTGGCCGCCCCGATGTCGCGTCGTTGGTACAGCAGCGTCATGATACGGAGTCGGTTGGGCTCGTGGATGATGCGCAGCCCGGGTTCCAGTTCCATGGGGTTCACCCGCGTCGCAGGTGCCACAGGCCGACGGCGCCGAAGGCCAGGATGACCCAGAGGCGATCCCAGGCCATCACCATCGTGTAGGCTTGATAGGACGTGACCAAGGCGACGGCGGGAAGGACGAATTGGGCGATGAACAGGAGGGCGCCTGCTAGGAGGCCGGGGCCGGCCGGCACACGAGTGCGTTGCATGACCGCTAGAGCAACTGCGGCCGCCGTGGCAAGGGGCAACGCCAGCACCCGGAAGTCCATGATTTGGCCTCCAAACAGGGCCAGGTAGACGATGCCTGCGGCGACACCTAGACCGAGGACTCCCACGGCAACCACTGTCGCCACGACCCACGCGATCCATGCGGGGTGTTGTGTGCCGCGTTCCAGGGCGTGGGATCGCCAGATTGCGTTGGTTGTCACGACGGCTGCGCCAAGGAGCGCCAAGTCGGCCAGCCACGGCCCCAGCACCTGGATCATACCGAGCAAGCCGACGTAGGCGATCGCTGATAGGTCGCCTCCCAAGGTGCCCACGGCGGCCAGGGCCAGGCCCCAAACCAGCCATACCGTGCCTGCGGCTTGCGGCGTGAGCCGCTCGCGGTAGAGGCGAATGGACCCAATGGCTTCCAGGGCACCCGCAGGCGTCAATCTTGCGTCGTCAGTCACAGACTCCGGAAACGGACGTGCCATGTGGCTTTCCCGGTTTTCTGTGTCGCAGAAGAGACTACAACCTGTAGGAGCGGCGACGCTTGGAGGCTGCGCTTGGTTCTGGGACTATATAGCACTGGCATCGACGGGAACCATCGCAAACGCTCCCCCGTCACCCTCGGGCCCCGGATTGGGTGGACCCAGTCGCTCGGGGACATTGGGGAATCGTTCCCGCAGCAGTGTCCAGGAGGGCGTGTAGCCCGAGATGTCCCGCTCATTCGGACACCGGTTGATCTCGTCGTCAAACTCGGTGGCCTCGCGACTGCTTCCCATGATGCTCAGGCTCTTGGTGGCGTCGAAGCAGTCGTCGCCGACGCTCGCCGCCGGAGGGTACAAGTCCATGGCGCCAAAGGCGTAGTGGCCCAGTTCGTGCAGCAGGACGCTGCCAACCTCGTTTTGTTCCCAAGCCGAGCTGCCAAGCAAGCCGTTGACGCGGTTGGCCTCATGGATTTGATTCATCCAGATGGCTTCTTTGGGTTCCTGGATGCCGTCGAGGTACGTGAAGCCAGCCGCGAACGCCTGTGGGTCGTGGGTGAAGATCACGTCGAACAGGTGGTGGCAGGTGGGCAGGTTGATGTTGATTGCCACGGTGGCCATGAAGCACGTTACCCAGCCGCTGTTGTGGTTGTCCAGGTCGCCGTAGACGATGATGTTGGTCCCGGCGCGGATGTAGCCGTCGGTGGCGTCCCATAACTTGCTGGCGTAGATCTCGTACCCCTTCTGCAGGTTGTTCTCGTGGGGCAACTCGTTTGCGAGTGTGAGCAAGTTGATCGTGTAGGTGCCCGTGGCTTGGTCGTACGCGTTCATCGCATTGGCCAACCGGGCCGCGTGGGTTTGACTCGGCCCGGCCTTGGTTAGGGCCCTGAAGCAGATGGTTTGATCGACGGGCAGTTCGTCAAGGATGATGACATGGCCGCGGCGCTGGGAGCCCTCGGTGGCTTCCTGCCAGGGGCCGTCGCCGATCTTGTACTCCAGTTTGCCTGTTTCAGTCGACTCCGTGGACCAACTGACGGCGAATCTCTGGCCCAGTTTGACGGCGGCCCAGGCCAGGTCGCTGACGTTCAGGTCGCCGGTTCCATGGGTGGCGTGTGGCTCAACGATCTGGTGGCCGTCGCAGTCGAACACGTTTCCAGGGGGTGCGACGGGTGCCGTGGCGTTGAGGGGTGGAAGCGGCGGCTTGGGCTCGGATGGTTCGCTGGGTTCCGATGGCTCGGACGGTTCGGAAGGCTCGTCAGGTGGGTCGGAACCGGCGGGCTCGTCCCCTTGTCCCCCTGTCGGTTCGCCAGATGGGGGTTGGTTGCCCGGGGGCACCGGCGTGCCTGGCGGGCCAGTCTGGGAAGTGGAGGGCTCGGCCTGGATGCATCCGCCCATCGATGCCAACAGCACCAGGAGGGCCACCCAGACGACCCGAGTCATAGATGGTTCGGTTACTTCAGGCCATATAAAGTCTGTTGAAGGACAGCTTGAGCGCGGGCGCGCGACACGCCGCATCGACGGCCCGGCAACGCTCCTGCGCCGGGCACGGCAGGCACCGCCGGGGACCAAATCCACCAAACCCTCAAGACCAACGCCGTCTGGGTCCAATCGTGCCCCACGTTCCGGTCGCGCCCCTGCTGCCCGCCGAAGCCGCCGCGCTGTGCGACCGCTGCCTCGGCCGCCGCCTCGTCGGAGCCACAGACCCCACACAGCTGGAGGCCGCACAAGCCGCGCGCCAAGAGCGCAACTGGAGCGCCGTAGAGGAAGCCGATTGCCCCGTGTGCGAGGGCGCCTTCGAGGACCAGGAGAAGTGGCTCGGCGTCGCCTTGGCCGAACTGGGCCCTTACCACTTTGCCACGTTCCAGATCGGCACCGTGTTTCCCGAACCCTGCGAAGCCCTCGAGAAGGCCATCCTGAAGGCGGTTGGCGAAGCCGGCCCCCAGGACACGATTCGCACCGAAGCCAACCGGTTGCTCGGACCCGCCATCGCCCAGGCCACCCAGACGACGCTGGAAACCGGTGGGCGGCCCGACATCGCGCTCATCGTCGACACCCGGTTCTGGAGCGCCGAAGCAACGCCCAACTCCGTGTACGTGCGCGGCCGCTACACCAAGACCCGCCGCGACATCCCGCAGACCCACTGGCCGTGCCGGCGCTGCCAGGGCCGCGGCTGCTGGGAGTGCAACGATACCGGCGTGCAATACGCCGAGAGCGTCGAAGACGCCATCGCGGCCGTGCTGGTGCCCGCATTCGAGGCTGCCAGTGCCAGCTTCCATGGCGCGGGCCGCGAGGACATCGACGCGCTCATGCTGGGAACCGGCCGACCCTTCATCCTGGAGCTCAACGGCCCCCGCCGCCGCACGGTCGACCTCGCCGCCGCCGAGGACGCCATCAACGCCGCTTCGGCCAACTCCGGCGTTGGCGTCACCGGCCTGCGCCCGGCCGAGAAGGCTGAAGTCGCCGCCATCAAGGCGGGCGAATACCAGAAGGAGTACCTTGCCCACTGCCACGCCGAGGGCCCCGTCGAGCGGGCCGCCGTCGAAGCCGCGTGCACGCAACTGACAGGAACAACCCTGGACCAAAGGACCCCTGAGCGCGTGTCCCACCGCCGCGCCGACCTGGTTCGCAAGCGCACCGTCGAACACGTCACCCTGGAAACATGGCCCGAAGGCGAAGCAGCCAGCGACCGCTTCAGTGTCCGCGTGCTAGCCGAGAGTGGCACCTACATCAAAGAAATGGTCAGCGGCGACGACGGGCGCACCCAGCCCAACCTGGCCGCCCTGGCCGGCACTCCCATGCGAGTGGAGTTCCTGGACGTGGTGGC
>JBFJVP010000310.1:0-4037 GCA_041624075.1 Thermoplasmatota archaeon
GAAGTCCCAGTTGACATTGTTCTCGTTGCCGATGTACGCCACGCGGCCGAAGCGGTTGTAGCCGCTCGTAGAGACTTCCTGGCCGACGCGGCTCACGCAGTGGGCGGCGGTGCCGATGTAGACCTTGCCGGACTTGGAGCCCACGCCGTCGTAGACGAAGTTGAGGGTGCAGCTGCCGTCATGGGCGTCGCCAGGCTGGATCCAGTTGGTGGCGGCTTGGCCGGTGGTGGCAAAACCGCCGGCGAGAAGGGAAACAACGACCAGGCCGGCAACAGCCTGAACACGCGTCAGCGTCGTGATCATCGGCATACGACGGTTAGATGCATTACAAAAATGTTCCCTGTGGGCAGCTTTGGAGGCTTCCCGCGCCCATCCAGGGCGGCCAAGGGCTGGAAGGGGGCAAAGGAGTGCGGGGTGCTACACGGTGCGCAGGGTCACAGGGAAGCCTGCCGCCGACAGCTTGGTCAGAATGCCTTGCACGGTCGGGCCTTCCTCGGTGCAGCCGAAGTACTCCTCGGAGCACAGGCGGCTCACGGTGCCCAGCGCCTTGCCGGTGGCCCGGTGAACGAGGGGTCCGCCGGAGTCGCCCCAGTGGATGGGGCCGGTGACCGAGTAGGTGCTCGCGTCATCGAACTGGAAAGTGGCCTGGCGGTTCTCCTGGGTGTAGGTGGTCCAGCCGTAGCCGAGGCCAAAGCCGCTGATCTGGACGGTGTCGCCAAAGAAGGTGTCGGAAGGCACCGTGTAGCCAGTGGGGAATGCAGGGTGGCCCTTGACGGCGGGGTTGACGTATTGCTCGAAGGCGGGGTGCACCTCAATCAGGGCGAAATCCCAGGCAGTGGTGTCTTCGTCCCCAAGCCAGGCAATGGTGCCGAAGTTGTTGTGGCCGCTGGCGGACACGGATTGTCCGACGTGGCTCACGCAGTGGGCTGCTGTGCCGATGAAGACGCGCCCGGAGTTGGAGCCGACGCCGTCGAAGACGAAGTTGAGCGTGCAGCTTCCATCGTGCTGGTCGCCGGGTTGGATCCAGTTGGTTGCGGCGTCGCCGGGGGGTGCGGCTGCGGCCACAAGGGCCAGGATCACCAAGGGCGTCGTGATGCGTTGGCTGATAGTTGCCATCAGCACACCAGGGCTGTGTGGGATACAAAGAGATTGTGTGAGAATCTGTATCACGATGTATTGATACTAGCTATTCTATATCCGGGCTTGGGCTGGACACCGGACCGGTCAGGCCCTAACATCCCAACAGAGGCTCGGCCACGCTGACCCACAAAGAATCTGCACAGGCCTAATGCCACCCCGGTCGGATCCATCAGCCTCCTGACATGACATCGCCGCAGCGCCCGTAGTGGTTGCCTCATCCTGGCCGCAGGGGGTCCCCGCCCGGAATGCCTCGCTGCGGCCGCAGGGTCGGCCCTCACCAGGCCAAGCCTGGCCAGCAGCCTACACCGTGCGCAGAGCAACCGGGAAGCCGGCGCTCGCCGCGCGGGCCATCGAGTTCTCGATGCTCGGGCCAGTCATCGCAGCGAACACAGAGGTGCCCTGGGGGAAGCCAAAGCTGAACTCAACATCGATTCCCTTGACACTGGCCAGCGCGCGGCCATCGTAGGTCATCCAGGGACCGCCGGAGTCGCCGCCAGAAACCACGCCGAGCAGGCCAACACGACCGCCCTCATGGCTGGTGACCACGCCGACACGGTCCTCGCGGCCAGCCTGGGTGCTGCTGGTGGATGTGCCCCAACCACTCATGCGAACCAGGGTGCCCAGGCCCGAGTCGGCCTCCGTTGCCAAGCCGTTGGGCATGCCGGGGTGTCCGCGAACCTCAGCCACAACAGCGCTGTGGAACTGGGGGTCGACTTCAATCAGGGCGAAGTCGCTGACTGTGTTGCCTGCGTTTCCGTCGTACACGACCCGGCCGAAGGCACCAACGGACGGAACCGTGGCCGTCTGGCCCAGGTTGACACAGTGGGCTGCAGTACCGAAGTACACCTTGCCCGCGTTGGGGCCGACACCGTCAAACACGAAGTTCAGGGTGCACGAGAAGTTGTGCATATCGCCGGGCTGAATCGTCGGTGCGGAGCCGGCGGTGGCAACAGGGCCAAAGGAGGCTCCAAGCAGGACAACGAGCGCGAAGGTGGCGAGGGAGGCGATCAGCTTCATGGCAACCTGGTATGCAAAAACAAGTCGTTTACTTATGGCTTGCCAGCAGGCTCGCGCCTGCGTGGGCCGGCTTTGACCCACCCCACAACGCTTTTCCAAAGGCCCCTGCGTGGTACGCCTCGGTCATGGGCACGCTCATCATCTGCGAGAAGAACGACGCGGCAAAGCAGATTGCCCGCATCCTGTCGGGGGGCTCCGCCAAGCGGCGCCTCGGCGGCGGTTCCCCTGTTTACGAGATGGTCTGGAAGGGAGACGAGACAGCGGTCATGGGGCTGCGGGGCCACATCCTGGAACTGGACTTCGAGGAGGGCCACAAGCGCTGGAGCATGAAGGCCGAGAAGCTCCACGAGCTCATCGACGCCGGTATCCAGAAGCAGGTGACCGAGAAGAAGATCGTTACCAACCTGCGCAGTCGCGCCCGCAACGTTGATCGCATCATCGTGGCGACGGACTACGACCGTGAGGGTGAGCTGATCGGGGTCGAGGCCCTGGAAGCACTGGATAAGATCAAGGACGGTAAGGAGATCCTGCGCGCCCGCTACAGCAGCTTCACCAAGGCCGAGATCGAGCGCGCCTTCTCCAACATGACCGACGTGGATTACAAGCTGGCCCAGGCGGGCGAGGCCCGGCAGGTCATCGATCTGGCATGGGGCGCCGCCCTGACCCGGTTCGTCAGCGTGGCCGGCGGCCGGCGCGGTCGCGGCTTCCTTTCGGTGGGTCGCGTGCAGACGCCGACGCTTGCCATCATCGTGGATCGTGAAAAGGAGATCCAAGCCTTCGAGGCGGACCCCTACTGGGACGTGACCGCCGTCGTGGAGGGCCAACAGGATGGCGAGGCCATCGCGTTTGAGGCCACCCATGAGCGCAACGGCTACGTCGCGAAGGACGGCAAGTTCGCCGGCTACGAGGGGCACTTTGCCAGCCAGGATGAGGCGCAGGCGGCGGTGTCCGCCATCGAGTCGGCCGGCGAGGCGACCGTGGCCAGCGTCGATCACAAGGAAGTGACCCGCAAGGCGCCCATTCCGTTCAGCACGACCGGCTACCAGCAGGCCGCCAGCAGCATGGGTTACGGTGTCAAGCGCGCCATGGACATCGCGCAGAAGCTGTACCTGGGCGGTTTCATCAGTTATCATCGGACGGAGAACACGGTCTACCCCAAGAGCCTGGAGATTCCAGAACTGCTGGACACGCTGGCTGCCAAGGGCCCCGTCGCGGGGGACGCCAAGTGGGTGAAGGCTAATCAGCGGCCGGAGCCGACGCGGGGCAAGAAGGAGACCACCGACCACCCGCCCATCTATCCGACGGCGGTGCCGGGCCCAGGCGACAAGCTGGGCGACCCGGAGTTGCGCATCTGGGAACTGGTGGCCAGGCGATTCCTGGCGACCCTCAGTCCGGATGCTCGCGTTCACGCCGTCACGGCCCTGCTGCAATCCGGTGGACAAGGGCTGCGGGCCAGTGGCCAAACCACTATTGACGCAGGCTGGCGCAAGGTCTACCCCTACTCCAAGAGCAAGGAGACGCCCCTGCCGCCTCTGGAGGTTGGGCAACAACTGCCAGTCAACGAAGTGCGCCTGGAGAACAAGGAAACCCAGCCGCCACGCCGCTGGGGCCAGGGTGGCCTGGTGGCCGAGATGGAGCGCCTTGGCATTGGTACCAAGGCAACCCGTCACGAGACGATCCAGAAGCTCATCGATCGCAATTACATCACCGAGAACCCGGTGCAACCGACCCTGATCGGCTTTGCTGTAACGGATGCGCTGGAGGAGCACGCCGCGCGCATTACGGACGCCGACATGACGGCCCAGCTGGAGGCGGAGATGGACAAGATCGCGGATGGCACCCTCAGCCTGGATGCCACCGTGGATGAGTCCCGGCAACTC
>JBFJVP010000311.1:0-4034 GCA_041624075.1 Thermoplasmatota archaeon
GCACGACCGGCCCGATCTGGTCCGTGCGGCGCCCCGTTACGACGAGCGTGAGCTGGAGTCGCTGCTGGCCGGTGACCTGCGGCCCGTCATTCTTGACGTGCGCGATGATCGTGAGCGAACGACCTGGGTCACCAACAGTATACACGTGCCACTGAGGGAACTGAAGGCCCGCATGGGCGAAGTGCCCCGGAACGCCCCCGTGCTCGTCCATTGCGCGGGTGGGTACCGTTCCAGCATTGCAGCCAGTATGCTTCGCGACGCCGGCTACGACGCCCGGGACGTGCGCGGGGGCATCGACACGCTTGCGGGTGCTTTGGGGGTGCGCTGGTTACGCGATGGCGTACCTCAGTTGAAGCCCCGGGTTGCCAGTCAGCTGGTCGCCTCCGGGGCCCTCCTGGTCGACGTTCGTGAGCCCCACGAATTCGCCCAATCCCGCGCCCCCGGCGCCCTGCATGTCCCGATGAACCAGCTCGAAGATCGCTTGACGGATTTGCCGCGCCAGAGGCACCTGATCATCCAGTGCCGCAGCGGCAACCGCAGCCAGACGGTCGCCGCGTTGTTGCAGTCCAAGGGCTTCGAAGCCAGCAACCTGGCCGGCGGTCTGCTTGCCTGGAAAACGGATGGCCTGCCAATCGAGGCCGAGCGCACGTCCCCGCATCCAACCGAACGCCCCGGACAACCCAAGGTGGCCCCATGAAACGAGCATTACTGATGCTGGGCTTGCTGACGGCCACGACGCTCGCTGGCTGCGCAACCGACGCCGTCGAACGCCAAGACCTGGACGACTGGAAAGCGGCGTACGAAGCGACGCCCGGCGCCTTCTTGCTTGACGTGCGCACGGACGCCGAGTACGAGCAAGCCCACATCGCCAACGCCACCCTGATCCCGCACACGAGCCTCGAAGGCGACCCCCGACTGCCCGAGGACAAGAGCACCCCGATCTTCGTTTACTGCCGCAGCGGCAACCGTTCAGCCATCGCGGCGGCCGCACTGGCTGACATGGGCTACACCGAGATCCATGACCTGGCGGGCGGAATCAACGACTGGATCGCCGCAGGGTACCCCGTTGAAGCGGGCGCCGGCGAGGCATGATCGGTTCAGTGCGCCGGCTAGCGCGGTCGAACGACAAGAAAAACAGGGCCTGCGCTGGCGGAGAATTGCCGATTTTAAGTACGGCTTCGGGGGCTTGGAGAGTGGTATGAGCGATTTCGAACTGGAACGCATTCGCCAACGGGAGCTTGCCCGTTTGACGGAAGAACTCGAGCGGCGGCAGCGCGGCGAAGGTCCTGGCGCCACGCCCACGGACCAAGTCATTGCAGCCGATGACGCCACCCTGCAACGTGTCGTTGCCAGAGGGATCACGGTCGTTGATTGCTACGCCGACTGGTGTGGCCCCTGCAAGATGATGGCCCCGTGGTTCGACGAGGCAGCCAGGCGATTCGCCGGCAAGGCACAATTCGCCAAGCTAGACATTGACCGCAACCCCCAGACCGCAATGCGGTACCACGTTCAAAGCATTCCGACCCTTCTGGTGTTCCAGGATGGCCAATTGGTCGATCGAGTGGCGGGCGCCCTGAGGCCCCCGCAACTGGCCCTCCTCGTGCAGAGACACCTGTGACTACCCGCTGAACCCCACACCCATTCCCGCCTAACCTGGAGAACACATGAATTTGAAGAACATCGCCAGCCGCCAAGCCCACGCCCTCACCCAGCAGGGCCAAGCGGTCATCGTGGACGTGCGCGACCACTCGGAGTGGCGCTCCGGCCACATACCCGGCGCCAAACACATTCCCCTGCACGAGTTGCCTGACCGCCTCAAGGAGTTGCCCGATGACTGCGGCGTCATTTTCCAGTGCGTCTCGGGTGCCCGCAGCGCCATGGCGGCGCAGTTTGCAGCACAGAACGGCTTCGCCTCGGTTTTCAACCTGGCCCAGGGCATTCTCGGCTGGCGCATGGCAGGTTTGCCTCTCGAGGAGGCCCCTTGATGGGCTGGCTGGATCGCTTTGGCAGCAAGCCCAAGGTTCGACACGTGGCGCCCCGCGACGCCCACGAGGTGATCCAGGCTGGCGGCCAATTGCTTGATGTGCGCAACCGCAGCGAAACCCGGGCCCTGCGGCCGGCAAACGCCAAGCAAATCCCTTTGAGCGTCCTGCCCAGGCAAGTGAAGCAACTCGATCCTGACAAGCCCGTCGTCTGCATCTGTGCCAGCGGAGCACGCAGCGCAGCGGCCGCCCGCCACCTCGCCAAGGAGGGCTTCGAGTCGTACAACGTACGCGGCGGCGTGGGTGCCTGGCAGAGGGCAGGCCTGCCGACCGAGAGCGGATGAAGGCCGCAACCCAGCGACTTGCCCTTGGCTTGGTCCTGCCGAGCTTGGTGCTGGTGGTTCTACTGGTTCGAGGTGCTGGCCCCGTCACTCCCGCCTTTGCCTTGCCAGTCCTCGCCGTGGGCCTGGCCGGAGGCCTCGCAGGAGGCTTGGTCTCGGGCGCCATCGGCCTCGTCAGCGTCCCCCTGTTGGTCGTCTTCCTTGGCATCCCAGTCCACCAAGCCGCTGCCACGAACCTGTTCCAGACCTTCTTCACTGCCATTAGCGGCGCCATGACCCACCATCGGCTCGGCAACGTCCGCCTCCGACTCGCCGCCCCCCTGGTCGCAGGAAGCCTGCTGGGGGCACCCCTGGGCGCCCTTGCGGCCCTCGCGCTCCCAGACAGTACGCTGCGCGCCGCCTTCCTCATCGCCCTGCTGGGGGTTGCCGCCAGTCTCGCGCGACGAACCATCCTCGGGCCCCGGCCCCACAGCCCGGTTCGCCCAGCCAAGAGTTTCGCCCGCGACGAGGAGGCCCAAGCGGCCGTCGCCGGTGCGCAGGCCGCTTGGCGCCGCTGGCTCGCCCCCATCGAAGGCAGCCACCGGGGTCGCCACTACCGGGTCACCATACCTGCAGCCGTGGGCTTGGGAGCAGGCATCGGCTTCATCAGTGGCCTGCTCGGCATCGGCGGCGGTTTCCTCATCGCGCCACTGACCACTGGCTTGCTCGGGATCCCCGTACACCTCGCCCTGGGCACAGGCCTCCTGGTCATCGCCGCCAACGGCGCCTTTGGAGCCGCACCCCACGCAGCCGCCGGCACAGTCCTCTGGCTCACGGGCACCCTGCTCGCCATGGGCGGCGCCATCGGTGCAGCCATCGGCAGCCAGATCAGCCACCGGCTGCCCGAACGAGCCCTCACCGGCCTGTTCCTGATCGTCGTCATCGCCGTCGCATGGCGCCTGGCCGGCTAGCAAAACCGCAAAACCCGGGGCGCACGTGTCCAATGCGTGCGCAAGCGGGAACCCCTCAACAACAAGACCACGCGGGCCGCCCAACGCATCGAGCACCCCGAAGAGCCCAAGAAGAAGGCCAAACCCCGGGGCCGATCCGTGGGCGGGCCCTGGGTTCGCCTGGGCAAAGCAAAACGCGGCCGGCGCTAAGGGCCGCCCATCTTGCGGCGCAGGCGCTCCTCTTCGCGCGCCACGGCGTCCTGGCCCGGCCCGTAGACCCCATACGCGTGGAATGCCAAGCCGATGCCCCACCCCAGAATGGGCCAAATGGGCCAGAACGTGTCCCACGAAGTGCCTTCCCACGCCCGCAGGGTCAGGAACCATGTTAGGATCAGGAACGCATTCACGAGGACGTACGTCGCGGCGTGCTGCTTGAAGCCTACGCGCTCCTTGGCCATCTTGTGAATCTGCTCGTCGGTCAACGCCGCTGCCATCAACCCCCGTACGCCGACGCCACACAAGAGTGCCACGAAACTTTGTCTGACAATGCTCCCCGGCGCCAAATCCGACAGATCCTCGCACGGCGCGGGCGCCGCCGCCCAAGACAGCTGGGCCCCCCCTCGACCCCTGCGGGCCGTCGTCGCTTCGCGCGACGGACCTGACGCTCGGGACTCTGAGTTCCAAAGAACAGGAAGGAAAGAGGAGAAAGCGCCCCGATGGGGATTTGAACCCCAGTCGACGCCGTGACAGGGCGTCATGATAGGCCGCTACACTATCGGGGC
>JBFJVP010000312.1:0-3997 GCA_041624075.1 Thermoplasmatota archaeon
GCCATGTCGTCGTCGATACTGAGGAAGAGGCTGCGCTGGCGGTGTGGAAGCTCATGAGTTACCTGCCAGACAACTGCGACCAGTTGCCCCCCCGCTACGAACCCGTCGACCCCATTCGACCTGCAAGCGAGTTGGACGCCATTGTTCCCAGCGATCCGAACGTCGCCTTCGACATGCACGAGGCGATCGAGTGCCTGATCGATGCAGGGAGCTGGTTTGAGATCAAGGCGGGTCACGCGGAGGAGTTGATCACGGGCTTTGCACGCGTGGGCGGCCGAGTGGTGGGAATCGTTGCCAACAACAGCCAGATCCGGGCGGGGGCGATCTTCCCGCACTCGGCGGAGAAGGCTGCGGAGTTCATCCTGCAGTGTGATGCGTACAATATTCCGTTGATCTACCTGTGCGACACGCCGGGCTTCATGGTGGGCAGCGAGGTGGAGAAGCAAGCCATCCTGAAGCGAGGCAAGCAGTTCATCTATGCCACGAGCACGGCGACCGTCCCCAAGTTGTGCGTGGTGGTGCGAAAGGCGTACGGTGCCGGCATCTACGCCATGTGCGGCCCTGCCTTCGAGCCGGATGCGACGCTTGCGTTGCCCGGCGCAGAGATCGCGGTGATGGGTGCTGAGGCTGCAATCAATGCCGTGTACGCACGGCGGCTTGCCGGCATTGAAGACCCGGAGGAGCGGGCCCGCGTGGAGGCTGAGTTGCGTGAGGAGTACCGCAAGGACATTGACATCCATGTGACGGCCAACGATCTGATCGTGGATCATGTGGTGCCACCATCCCAGTTGCGTGGCGAGGTGATCGCCCGCTTGCGGGTCTACGAGGAGAAGCATCTTCCCTTGCCGCGGCGCGGTCATTCCACCGTGATCTGATCGGGGCGCGGGGGTTTGCCCACCCGTTGGGCCATGGGGGCCGTAGGCGGTGATTAGGCTGGTTCCTGAGTGGTCTGGTCTTGGGTTGCTGCGGGGGGCCGTTCCCGTGTTGGGGCGTACGACTGCCGAGTGTGGGGAGCGAAGGCCTTGGCCAGCCGACGGGCAGCCACCACGGACCCGCGCATCTCTAGAGCCCGCGGGCTCCATGTCCAGGTATGGGGGGTGGAAGCGGCCCGGTCGCCGCCTGCTGTGTGGTGATGCTCTTGGCGGGGTGCACGGGAACTGGTTCCTGGCAGGCTCAAGGCGCGGATAACCTGGGTTCAGACGAGGATGGTGAGCCGGCTGTAGGCCGGCGCTTTGCCGTGGTAGCCATTGGGGGCAATGCGTCGGCCGGTTTGCCCCACGCCGGAGGAGAGGTCCCGTGCAGTGAGCCCCCGGTGGTCGACGCGGCGAGTCGCACGGTCACTTTTTCGGCGGCTCCAGACAACCTGGAATGGGGCGCTGGCTTTCCGTTTGATCGTTCCGCGTTGCGAGCATTGGTCTTGATGACGGGTACAGACCCATCGCCGTGCGGTTGGGTGACGCGTGCCTATCCGATCTATGACTTGGCAACGGCGGTCACGGTGGAGTTGCTTGGCTCGGCGGGCGAGGTGACTCTTCGGGTGGCGCCCAACGGCTCGGCCACCCTCGTCGAGCACGGGCGATTGTTGGAGGTAGCCGACGCGCCTTGGGTCTCTGTTGAGCCTCCAGCTCCCGGCGAAGTATGGGGTGCCGTGCACGCGTTCCAGGCGCTGGGTTACTACCCGGTTGTCGGACTCAAGCCTGGGGTGTAGGGCTATGCGGGGGACCGGGGTTGCCTTGGGCTTGTAGGCGATGGCGTCGGCGCGGCTGGCATGGAGGCAGACGGGCGCATGCAGCCGTCGCGCACGGTGCCCGACCTGGTTGTTAGGGGACTTTGGCCGGTTGGGGCGGCCGGTGGCTGGCCGTCCCCGCAGTCGATCGCGACGGCGCCCGGTCGGCGTCATGTGGCGGTTCGATTGTTGTAACGGCTACGGGGGTGCTTGGGTGGATAGGACCAAGTTGCCGCATTTGCGGGTTGGATGGCTTAGCTGTCCACGACCAAGCGGTGGACGCGGCACTGGTGGTCGTTGCCCGGGACGGTAGGGCTGACGGGGGTGACCAGCAGCAATGTCGCGTTCCCGGGTTATAGGGTGCCGGTGGTTTCGACCACTTCCCACAGGAATGCACCGCCGCCGGTGGCAATGCCTGCGCCTGCGGTGACCAACTCCCACTTTCCGGCAAGTGCTTCTTCGTCCCAGAAGTCCCCTTCGCCACCAGCCGGTGTTCCGGCTGCGGTGTAGGGGTGGGTGTTTCCGGCAGGGTCGACGAGCATGGTTTCATGCGCCCCCCCGACGGCGAACGAGAAGATCCAGCCGTAGATGTACGTGGCGTCGTCGCTGACGGTGAAGGTGGAGTGGGGCTTGGGCTGCACCGTGGGCGACGTGGGATCCGCTTCCGATGGATAGATCATGCTCAGGTGCTGCACCAGTTCGCGTGCCTCGTCGACGTAGTAGGTGCCCTTCCAGTTTTCGCCGGAGCCCATGGACTTGCCACTGAAGAAGACGTCCTCGGGGTCGTCGGTCATGAAGTTGTAGAGGACGAAGTTGGCGTACCAGCGGATCTCGGGGACGTAGTCGTGGGCCAACAAGAGAACGCCGTCGGCGGTGGACCCAAGGATTTCGTAGCCGGGCTTGGGGCCTTGCAGTGTCGAAATCTCGGGGTTGTACGTCGCCGTGAACTCCACGTCAAAGACGTGGTCGTCGAAGTCGTTGAAGTCAGGAATGGTGATCTGGGTCCGCCAGGTGTGGCCTTCAGAGAGGGGGAAGTCGAAGATCTTCCACTGGCCTCCGAATCCGGTGCCCTCGATGCCGGGGCCAAATTCGCCCAGGATGGGGAAGTCGAAGATGGCGTGCTCTTTGGCTGCGGTGGGGTCGTCGGTGGCCAGTACGGCGTTGCTGCCAGCTTGATCGACCATGATGACGTTGATGTGGATGCCTTCGGCGTCGTCGGGGCCGAAGTAGATGTGGTGGCCCCACCAGTCTCCGATCTTCCATTCGGGGGCTTCCACGGTGGGGGGCCCTTCGTTTTGGGCGGCCAGCACGGCGAGGGCGTCGTTGGGTTGTTGCTCCACTTCGGCAGTGCTGGGTTTTTCGTCGGCGCAGCCGGCCAGCAGGAGTGCCATGAGGGCGACGGCAAGCATCGGCGCACGGGCGAAGGAGATCATGGTTGATTTGTCCACATGACCGTGTACTAGAAGCTTTGTCGTTGGCGGCCTGCGTGCTCCAGTCAGTGGGCGGCGTGCCGGGTTTCTCGCGGCTCGTCGGGTACGGGGCCGGCGAAGCGGCAGGAGTCGCACCGACGCGACAGGTGCTTGGTGCCATGCAGGTGTCGTCCCTGGGTTGGCGGGGCCCCCGTTGGCGCGGGCCCTCGGTGGCACGGGGCCGGTGGATGGCGGCAAGGGTGTGCCCGAGCGGTGGCACAGGTGCCACGGCCGAGGATGGCGACGGCCAACCGATATCCACTCAAGCTTCCTCGCCGCGCGCGGCTCCGGGCATCGAACAAGGAGATTTCGGTGTTTCTGCCCTGCGGCGGCTCCGCTGGCGTAAGCGATCCGCATGCCATGCAAGCGACCCACCCATGGGTTCAAGCGTCAACACCGCATTCAAATGCACGCCATGCACTGGTCCAAGTTTGGCGCAGGGGAAAACCATGCCAGAGCGTAAAGCAGCCATCCCACGGGTGCTGCTCGTCGAGGATAACCCCGCCGACGCCCGCCTCGTCGAAGAAGCACTCGCCGAGCGCTTCCCCCAAGCAGTCCTGGAACTGGAGACCAGTGGTGATGCGGCGTTGGAGCGACTCGCCGACATCCACGGCGGCGGCTTGCCGCCCGACCTCATTCTGCTGGATCTAAACCTGCCCGGCCGCCACGGTCGCGAAGTGCTGCAGGCAGTCAAGCAACACCCCCTGACCCGCGCCATACCGGTGGTCATCCTGAGCAGCACGGCGTCCGCCAAGGAAACCGCCGAGTTGTACGACCTGCACGCCAACTTGGTTGCCACCAA
>JBFJVP010000313.1:0-3990 GCA_041624075.1 Thermoplasmatota archaeon
ACAAGCGCTTGGCTGCCGAGCTAGCATCTGCTGGGCGGGACAGCCTTGATGCGGTTGTGAGCGACATGGCCCCGGACATGTCGGGCAATTACAACGTTGACCAAGTGCGAAGCATCCACTTGTGCGAGATGGCCCTGCGCTTTGCTGAGCGCCACTTGCGCCCGGGCGGCGGTTTCGTCTGTAAGGTGTTTGAGGGCGCTGATTTCCAGGAATTTCGGGAAACCGTCCGGGCGTCCTTCCGTTCGGTGCGCCAATACCATCCGCCTGCCAGTCGCAAGACCAGCAGTGAGGTGTACTTGGTTGCCAAGGGATTCACGGGCGCGGCTGACCCCGATGCCTGAGTCGTCCCCCACCACACGTCCCTTATGGCTGCCACTCGATGGCGCAGTCGTGGTATCCCGTCGCGGTGGACGACCCGTCTGGCTGCCGGCCCTGCTTCTGTGGCTGCCGACCCTACTGGGAGGGCTTTACGTCCTGGCGGGCGTGGACTTTAATTCGACGGATGTGGGTCGTGGCGAGTACAGTGTCCAGGTAAGCTTGGAGGCTCCGGCTTCCTGGTATGATCCGGTGTGGCGGGGCGTCGTGGGCACGTTGCTGTCGCTGGCCGGCTTGGTGCTGTATGGCGCGTTCCAGTGGCGGCCGACGCTTAACCGGCCCATGGTGGTGACGCATTTTGCCATCTACGCGGCGGCGGGACTCTGTTTTCTTGCATTCGCGGTGCTTGGCACGTGGTCACTCACGGGGCATGTGGTCGATGGAGGTGCCAGTGGCCTGGTCTGGCGCTTCATTGCTGCCGAGCGAACCGGCGTGGTGAATGTTGCTACGTACGTGGCCGGATATGCCGCAGCGCTTGGTTTGTTCGCCATGAGCTTTGGAAGTCGACGCCACTTGTTGCCTCCGCCGCCCCGCGCAACGGTCATCCCTGGGGATCCGGGTGATGATGGCGTCGGCGTGACGCTGCAGGATGGCTAGGTGGCTATCGGCGGCGGAACTGGATGCCCGAAACGACGGCCAATGCACCCATGGCCAGCAGGATGAGGGCGAGGGGCTGAACGATCCATACCTCTTCGAGGGCCTCCAGGATCAGTGGTGATGGTCGCTGCTCGGCGTTGTACCCGACGCTGACGGGGTCGTTTTCGAAGCCGGGGTCGCCGGACAGCACGCCGGCGTACTTGACCTCCTGGCCGTCGATGAACGCCTGCCGGTTGCCGACGGTGCTGACCGCCAGATTGTACGCCTCGCGGGCGTTGATGTAGCCGGCTCCAACCCGCCAGACGGGGTCTGCCATGGGGTCGGCGGTGGCGGTGATGATGTCCATGACTTGGTCGGGCGACAGGGCTCCATTGGCTGCTTGAAGCAGTGCTGCGACTGCTGCCACGTGGGGTGCGGCCATGCTGGTGCCGGAGCGATCCAGGTACAATGGGCCGCTGAGGCCGTCCCCACTCAACGCGCCCTGGATACCGCCCACGACGTCGCCGCGTCCAATGGGGTTGGCTGCGTGAATGAAGAGGCCAGGTGCGGTGATGTCGGGGTGGTCGTAGGCGCCCACGCCGGGACCGGGCTTGTGGCCCATGGAACTGAACGAGGTGCGGCTGCCTGCCAGGTCGCCAGCTGCGACGCACAGCGACCAAGGTGTGAGGCAGTGGCGGTTGAGGGTGCCTGGCCCCTCGGCTCCGGAGTTGCCAGCAGAGAAGATGACAACCATGCCTCGCAGGTAGAGCCGCAGGCTGGCCTGGTTGATGGGGTGATCCGGGTTCAGGTCGCCGGCTTGGCCCCACGAGTTGGTGACGACGCGGATGTCGTACCGTTCCATGTTGTCGATGGACCAGTCGAAGGCTTCCAGGGCGGCCACCGTGTCGACGCGGGGTTCGTCCTCCGCCCCGGCGGGTGAACTGGCCTGATAGCTGGCGACGCGTCCGTTGGCGTAGGCGCCCACGTATTTGCCGGCGTTGCTGTCCAGGCGCCCGGCGCCCGAGCCGGTCCCGGCCACGATGCCGGCGACGTGGGTTCCGTGGCCGGCCGCGTCGATGACGATGCCTTGATCGAGGGTGCCGACGACGAGGCCGCCACGGCGCAGGGCCAAGACGTTGGCGGCCAGGTTGCCGTCCTGGAAGTCGGGATGCATGGAATCGACGCCAGTGTCAACCACGACCACCGTGGGACCGTCGCGCTGGTTGCCGGTGACTTGGCGCACACGGTCGGCTTCGATGTACGGCACCGATTTGTCCAGGTGCAGGGGGTAGTGTTCGTTTGGCCATACCTGTCCCCCGAAGGCGGCCACCAGCGCATCGGCGAGCACGGCTGGGCCCTCAAAGGCCGCCATGTCCAGGTTTTCATAGTGATGGGTCGGCGCTCCCAGGCTGTCCAGCCACCCCAATCCTGCCCCTACGGCTTCGGCATTGGTCCAAATCCAGACGCCGGTGTTGATCCAGGGTTCCGCAGCCTCGGGTAATGGCCCGGTAACCAGTGGTGCCGGTTGGACCGTAGCAGGCGCCGTGTTGGGGGTCGGGGGCGCAGAAGGCGCGGCCTGCTGTGAGCCAATGGCGCCCACGAGGATCACGTCCCCGACGCCCAGCAAGCCAAGTCCGGCAAGGGGCGGCCGCACCGTCAAAACGAGTGCATCGCCCCAGGTGAGCGACCCCGTGAAATCGGCGTCAAAGTACTGCAAGAACCGGGGCCCAAGGTCCGTTCGCGTGCTTTGGGCGTAAGCCACGCGGTCCGAGTCGCCGGTGCGCACCAAGCTCCCGGCAGGGCCTGCGCTGGAGGTGGTCAATCGCACGTCGCCAAGATTGAGCGTGCCGCTGCCGTCGGCGTCTGCCCAGACCGGTTCGCCCGGATCGTAGGCGCCGTCGCTGTTGCCATCCTGAACCAGTGCCACAAACGGCACGCAACTGGCGTACGCGCCCACGCGTTCGGCCACGTCCTGGTCCTGCACGTAGGTGAAAGGCGCGTGGTCCAGCGCATGCGTGATGCGAACATTACCCGTGGCCGGGGTGCCGGAGGGGCTGATGTAGACGGGGTCGTCGAGCACGCTGGCCGCGTCGCCGAAGGCAAACCGGCATACGCTTGCCGGCCCCAGTGCCGTGAGGGATGCGATGGCGTCCCCGTCAGCTCCGGAAGTCAAGCTTCCAAATTGGGCAAAACCGGGCGAGGCGATCGTCAGGACCAGCAATACGGACAGCGCCGCCCGGGCCGAGTGGGGCACATGAAGGCAAACGAAGCGCCAAACCGTTAGACTTTGCCGTCGGGGTCGCGCCAGGCGTGGCGCACTTGGGCCGCATTGGCGCTGGTCCGAACTGCCTGGGGCTCAATGTGGCTACGGCTAGCGAAGTGGCCCGCCTCCTCCAGGCGAGCCAGCAGTTCGCGACGCTTGGGCTGGGGCGCCCCTAGGCGTGCTTGCAGGTCGCCGAGGCCCCACCAGAACGGTGGCCCATTGGCCTCTTCGCCCAAGAGTTCCAGGAGGGCAACCGTGGCCCGGGGTCGGGCCAGGGGCAGATCCGTTGCCGCCTGTAAGCGGTCGATGAGTTGGGCATCATGCAGGGGACCGAGCCACAAGGGGCCGCCGACGCCAAGCGGCGTGTCCCGTGGCACTTCGTTCAAATGCCGGGTTGTGGCCGGTGCGCCATCCAAGTCTTCCCACGCGTACCCAACTTGGCGCCACGCGCGATCGCCGGCGCCACGTCCATCCTCAAGGCGAGCCACCACCCGCATCCAGTGGTCGTGGGCGATGCACATCACCGGCTCGGCCGCGCGATCAAAGCGCCCCGCAGCCCGCACCACTGCGGCTGCCAGGATGCGTACGCCAACCTCGCGGCGCCAGTTGACGAGGGGCAGCGGTTGGGCGCCGTAGCGCCGCTGGCAGACCCGAGGATAGGTCCCCGCCAGGGCGGCGGTGTCGGTGGCCGTCACGCATACCAGCCCTCCGTGGCGGGTCGCGCGCACGGCGGCGTCGAGAAACGGCATGGGGCTGCCAAAGGGGTCCACGTCCAC